>CAZCEX010000005.1:9829-15983 GCA_964497785.1 uncultured Thermoanaerobaculia bacterium
ACGTCGGCGACCCGGCTGACAGCAAACGCGCCGAAAACAATCATGAACACGGCGATGGAGCCACCGACGAATACGATCAGCTTGCGACGAATTCCGGCCTGCTTGATGAACTGCCAATCCATGGCGCGCCCCCTTGTAACTGGGTGGCAGTCCGGTCCATTGGCCCGGCGCCGCTCCAGTATTCAACTCGTCGCATCTTGCGACACGTCGTTATCAGTGTACTGGATCAGGTATGAGAAGGTGAGTCACCCCCAATCAAGCCGGATCGAGCTATCATGGAGTTTCCTTCATTGGGTCTGTGCACCGCACCGCCCGGAGTGGGATGATCGGGGTTTGAGCAGCAATGAGCGGGATGGACGCGATCATCAAAGAGTTCCTCGCGGAAAGCGCAGAGAACCTGGACCAGCTTGATCGGGACTTCGTGACCCTCGAGAAAGAGCCCAACAATCGCGAGGTCTTCGCCCGCGTTTTTCGCACGATTCACACCATCAAGGGCACGTGCGGTTTTCTCGCCTTCGGGACCCTCGAGGAAGTAACCCACGTCGGCGAGAGCGTGCTCAGTCACCTTCGCGATGGAAAGCTTGAGCTTCGACCCGACATCACGGCGGCGCTGCTCGCCATGGTCGATGCCGTCAGGGAGATTCTGAACACCATCGAAGAGACGGGGCGCGAAGGCAATACCAAGTACGCGTCGGTGATCACCGAACTGCACGGACTCGACCGCGAAGCAAACGAAAAAAAAAAGGCGCCTGAACCCGACGGCAATCCAGTAGCTGCTCAGAAACAAACCCGCATCGATCTCGTCCCGGAGGACGAACCGGAGCAGTCGTCTGCTCGACCAACGAGCCATGGAAAGGTCCCGCCCCAGAAGACTCGCTCTGAAAAAAACGGCAAGGGCGCCGACACGACGAGTCCGGTTCCAGTATCAGGTCCCGAATGCCTAACCACCGAAATACGGCCAGACGCTCCGGTGGTCGATCGCGTAACCGAAACCGGCAGCGGCGTCGAGGTCCCGTCTGTGTCGGCCTTCGGGGAAAGCAGCCTGCGCGTCGACGTCGCGGTTCTCGACCACCTGATGAACCTGGTCGGTGAACTCGTCCTTGCTCGGAATCAGATTCTCCCCCATGCCGACGAGAAGTCGGACCCCGCGATGGCCCACGCTGCCCAACGGTTGAACGGCATCACCAGCGAGCTCCAGGAAGCAGTGATGAAGACGCGCATGCAGCCGATCAGCGTCATCTGGAGCAAGCTTCCGCGTTTCGTCCGTGACCTCTCGACGAGCTTCGGCAAGGACGTGACAATCGACATGGACGGCGAAGGCACCGAACTCGACAAGTCTGTCATCGAAGCCATCAAGGGCTCGCTGCTCCACCTCGTCCGCAATGCCATCGACCACGGGATCGAGCCGAGTGAGAAACGTCTGGCTGCCGGCAAGAGCGCGGCCGGAAAACTGCGCCTTCGAGCGCGTCACGAGGGCGGCAACGTAGTGATCGAGGTGAGCGACGACGGCGGCGGCATCGATCACCAGAAGGTCCTCGACCACGGTCTCGAGGTTGGGCTCGTGACGAGGGACGAAGCCGACCGACTCGAAACGAAACAGATCGAGAGCCTGATTTTCCGGCCCGGGTTCTCGACCGCTCGAAAGGTCACGAATGTTTCGGGACGAGGGGTCGGGCTCGACATCGTGATGAACAACATCCAGGCAATCGGTGGAACGGTCGAGATCCAGAGCGAACCCGGCACGTCGACGACGTTCCGCATGAAGATCCCCCTCACCCTGGCCATCATTCCGGTTGTGCTCGTCTTTTGCAGGGGCCAGCGATTCGCCGTTCCACAGGTCGGTGTCGTGGAGCTCGTGCACCTCGATACCGAGAACGAGTCGCTCGGAATCGAAGACCTCAACGGGGTTCCCGTTTACCGACTCCGCGGACAGCTGCTCCCCCTCCTTTACCTCGACCACGAGCTGGGGTTCGACGCTGCGGCACACGATCGCAGTCGGGGCGTCACCATCGTCGTTCTGCACGGCGAAGACCGGAGATTCGGCCTCGTCGTCGACGGCGTCGAGAACAGTCAAGAAATCGTCGTCAAACCGCTCGGACGGCTGCTCAGCGGCCTGCCGTACGCCGGGACCACGATCCTCGGGGACGGCGGCGTTGCCCTGATTCTCGACATCGTCCGTCTCGGGCTCGCCGCCGGCGTCGTCAGCGAAAACCGCACCCACCTCGCGGCGGAAGACGCTGGAGAAGGCTACGCGGACGGGGCCGAAACCACCACCCTCCTCTACCTCCAAGGGCTCAACGATGAACGAATGGCGATCCCGTTCGCCCATGTCACCCGCCTCGAGTTCATCCCCTGGAAACGCATCGAGCGCGTAGCCGGGCTCCCCGTGGTCCAGTACCGCAACGAGATCCTCCAACTGGTGATGCTCGACGAAACCCTGCCGGAACGCCGGCAGAAGGCCCGCATGAGGTCAGACGTACCAGAGACCGATGCGGTACAGGTGGTCGTATGCACGATCGACGGTCACCGCATCGGAATCGCGGTTCACCGCATACTCGACATCATCCGTCAGAGCATAGAGGTGACTCGCCCGGCGAGCCGGGAGGGTGTCGCGTCGTGCGTCGTGATCCAAGACCGCGTCACCGAGATTTTGAACCTGAGGGCTCTGATTCGCCTGTCAGATCCAGAGTTCTTTGATCGCACCGGCGCCGACGTTGCGGAAGAACTCCCATGAAGCAGCGATTTTGCACCTTTTGGGTTGGGGGACTCTTTCTGGGAATCGAGGTGAAACGTATCCAGGAGGTATTGCGAGTGGAACAGCTGACGCCGGTTCCGCTCGCACCACCCGCGGTGAGTGGCCTGGTCAACCTGCGCGGCCAGATCGTCACCGCGATCGATCTCCGTCGTGAGTTTGCTGTCGATGTCGACCCTACGCCACAAGCTACATCCATGCACCTCATCCTCTCTGAAGGAACGAGCGCGATCAGCTTCGTCGTCGACAGCGTCGGCGATGTCGTCGAGGTCACGGCCGAGACCTTCGAGGATCCGCCGGAGACCCTCAAGGGTGAGGCTCGCCGCCTGATCCGTGGCGCCTACAAGCTCGCAAACCGCCTGATGTTGGTCATCGACGCCGACTACGCGGCTGACCTTACGGCTGACCATTGACCGGAATGAAGGGGGATGCCAATAATGTCGATCTCGATAACGAGCAAACAAAGGGGGAGGGTTCTGTCCTGAAAAAGGCACTTGTGGTCGATGACTCCCGCGCAATGCGGTCCATTCTCGAGGGCATCGTCAGTGGTCTCGGGTACGAGGTGGAGCATGCCGCCGACGGCGGGCAGGCACTGACGATGCTCCGCGGCGGGCGCCAGTACGATCTTGCACTCGTCGACTGGAACATGCCGGAAATGACCGGAATCGAGTTCGTTCGGGCAGTCCGTGGGGAACCCGGCTTCGACGCTCTGCGAATCGTCATGGTGACGACCGAAACCGAGGTCGCACGAATGTCGAACGCCCTCGAAGCCGGCGCTGATGAATACATCATGAAACCCTTTACCAAAGAAATGCTGCTGGAAAAACTGACCCTTCTTGGCATCGAAAACGCCGAAACGTGATGACTGACCAAAAAAAGACCCCCCCCACCCGGATCCTCGTGGTGGACGACTCGGTGGTGGCGCGCCGTATCATCTCCGAAATTCTCGATCGCGAGACCGACATCGAGGTGGTTGGCACAGCGGCGAACGGTCGCATCGCGCTCGCCAAGATCCCCCGGCTGCAACCGGATCTGATCACGCTCGACATCGACATGCCGGAAATGGACGGCCTGGCGACCCTGTCCGAGGTCCGATCACTGCATCCCGATGTGCGCGTCGTGATGTGCAGCAATCTCACGCTCAAGGGCGCTGCGGCAACTGTCGAATCTCTCTTCCGCGGAGCATCGGACTACGTCACGAAAGCATCAAAAACCGGGTCCCAAGAATCAGCAAACCAGTACCTCCGCGAACAGCTTCTTCCGAAGGTCCGTGCGCTCGTCGGCAGGCCGGGAGCACGTGTCCCTCCCCCATCCCAAAGCACCCCCAGAGTGCGCGATCGAGGCACCAGCCCGATCGAGATCGTAGCCATCGGCGTTTCAACCGGCGGACCCAATGCACTTCGAACGATACTGGGACGCTTGCCGGCAGATCTCACGGCACCCATCGTCATCGTCCAGCACATGCCAAAGGACTTCACTCGCTACCTCGCGGCTCGCCTCGATGCCCGGAGCGCCGTTGCTGTCTCGGAAGCGCGCAACGGAGAGGCCGTGCTGCCGGGGAAAGTTCTCATCGCGCCGGGTGACCACCACATGGAGGTCCGACGTACGAAAGGGGCCACGAAGATCATCACCAATTCCGGTCCTTTGGTGAACTCCTGCCGCCCCTCGGTCGACGTGCTGTTCCATTCCGTCGCCGCGGCTTTTGGCCGCGCCACTTTGGCTGTAATTCTCACCGGCATGGGTCAGGATGGACTGCAGGGAAGCAAGGAGATCCACACCGCGGGAGGCCGGATTCTCGCCCAGGACCAGGCAACGAGCGTCGTATGGGGCATGCCAGGCCAGGTCGTCAACGCAGGAATCGCTGACGCGACTCTCCATCCCGAAGACATCGGTGACGAAATCGTTCGCCGGGTGATGGGCTCCGCCCCATGAAGTTTGGCGGCGCCGCAGCCGAGATTACTGCCGCAGAGTTCGAATTCGTCCGCAATCTCGTGAAAACCCACTCCTCAATCAACCTCGACGACAGCAAGGGCTATCTCGTCAGCTCACGGTTGCTCCCCTTGGCGAGGGAGGCGGAGTTCGGTTCCGTTTCGCTGCTCATCACACATCTCCGTTCGCGCCCTTACTCAGCTCTGCACACCCGGGCTGTGGAGGCCATTGCGACTACTGAGACATCGTTCTTCAGGGACTTTCATCCATTCGAGGCCCTGCGCGAGCAGGTGCTACCGGAGCTCATCCGGAAACGGCGAACCACAACCGGGATGCTCAGCATCTGGTGTGCCGCCTGCTCAAGTGGACAGGAGCCTTACAGCATCGCTATGACGTTGCGCGAAACTATCCCGGATCTCAGCTCGTGGACGATTCAGCTGCTCGCCAGCGACCTCTCCGAGACGATGCTCAAAAGGGCGAGGCGTGGCGTCTATCAGCAGCTCGAGGTCAACCGAGGGCTTCCGGCACGCCACCTCGTGCGGTGGTTCGAGCAGCGCGGCGCGTCGTGGCACCTTCGGAAGGACGTGCGCGACATGGTGGCTTTCTTTCAACACAATCTCGGCGGTGACTGGGCAAGGATCCCCCAGGTTGACCTGCTGTTTCTCCGCAACGTGCTCATCTACTTCGATATCGACACTCGCCGCCGGATTCTCCACCAGGTCAAGAGACACCTCAAACCGGATGGATTCCTCGTCCTCGGCGCCGCTGAAACCACCCTCAACCTGGATGACTCTTTCAAACGCGTGCGTTGCGGCCGCGCGGTACTTTACCAACCCAACGTCGGAGGTGGCTCGTGACACCATCCCCCATCGAGCTCGCGGAGATCGTCTCCTTGATCTGGTCGACTCAGCTTGGTTTTGATCCGGAACCCTCGACCGCCGGACAAAAAAATGGTCTCGAAGAACGCGAGGACGGCATGACCGGAGTCGTGCAGATCTCTGGTGAGTTCACGGGTGCTCTGCACCTCAGCTGTGCCTCTGAGCTCGTGGTCGCCGCCGGCGCGAAGATGTTCGGCCGTCCAGAAGTCGAGATCAACAAGGACGACCTCCGCGACGTCTTGGGAGAGCTCACCAATATGACAGCCGGCAATCTCAAGAGCCGGCTGCCCGGGCCGAGCACCATTTCCCTGCCGACCGTTGTCGACGGAACCAACTACGAGGTCACCCGCCTCGATAGCGAAGTGGTCGCCACCACCCATCTGATCTGCAAAGGTCACCCGATGACGGCCACGCTTTTCATCAACCGACAGTAGTTCGCGTCAATCCTCTCCCGTTGACGCAGATTGATCGCGAATGGCGATTCGAAGGCCACATAGGGCATTTGAAACGCAAAGACGCAAAGGGCGCAAAGTTTCTATTTTTGAAATTCTTGTGTTCTATCTTCGCGTTCTTCGCGTCTTGGCGGTTCAAAAAA
>CAZCEX010000005.1:16083-21613 GCA_964497785.1 uncultured Thermoanaerobaculia bacterium
TTAACCGTCGTCTTGCGGGGTGCTCTCGCAACGGTCTTCCGGCATTGGAAACTGGCCTTCTTTTCCCTCCCATCGAAAGGTGCCGAAGAAGGCGCTGACGGGCCTGAGGAAAAAGCGGCGTTCTGCGACCGGTGGCTCGTAGTCCCACCGAAAGCGATCAAGTTCGTTTCCGATACCGCCGTCGTCGTGCGGTTTCACGACCCGCCTCCGTGGCCCCTGCGCGCGGCAATCCCCGCCAAAAGCGCATGGTCGGACGAACCCGGTGTGGCGATAAAGAGCTTGTTGAGCCGATCCTCGGTGGCAACGACGAAAAGGCATGGTTCTCCGGGGGACCGGCTACAACAGACCTCACGCGCCGCCAGGTTGCGTCCCGCAAGGTACGACAGAATCGCAGCGTGGAATCCCGCCAGAATCGAGCATACGACCTCCGAGGGCGAGGTGAAGTAGGAGGGAAAGGGGCTGCTGGAATGGGTCACGACGATGACACCTGTGTCCCCGAACGAGAGATCGACTTCGAAATTTCCGAGACCGAGAATACCGGTCGAAGCCGACAGCAGCTCGAAAGCGACGTGTGACTCGACCTCTCGCAGGGTCATTTCATATTGGCGTTGCACGACCTGCTCCACCCTCAAGGCGTGGCGCAGGCCCCACTGCTTGCCGAATCGCTGCAGGAGCTCCTGGTGACGATGGCGGAGCGCACGAGCGAGCGTTCCCTCAAAGGCACAAAGAAAGTCCTCGTTGACCGCGAGGAGCCGATGGCCGGCACCGTCGGAAAGGGTTCCGAGAAGAGGATCCCGTTCGATCAGGGTCGACAAAGACTGTTCCGGAGACCGTACCCGGTTGATCGTCAGAATGACGTTGCCTTCGACCGGCGAGCGGAGGAATACGAGCCTGACTGAGACCGGGAGGTGACCCATCTCGAAATCGAACCGGGCGGTGGTGCACTGTTGGTCCTGCGCGCCGCGCGCAAGATCGTCGAACAACTCGACCGCACCGCCGGCGATAGCGGCTGGAACTACCGCGGTGAGCATCTGCCCCGTGACCCGCTGATCGTCTACGCGACCCATTTGCGGACCATATGGACTGTACTGGCGGATCGTGCCACGAGAATCGAGCAGAAAACGACCAAGCGGCAACGGGCGTTCCTTTGACGCCAACAATCGACTGTCGTCGTCATCCGGACCGAGATCAGCAACCTCCTTCACGCCAAAAACCTCGAGCAACCCCTCCGCCTCGAGCATTTCTTTCCACGGGTTAAGGATATGAGCGAGGCGCTTGCGGTCAAATCGCCAGGCCAGGGCACCGTCCATGCGCTCGAAAAATGCGCCACACCAGCGGGCCGCAGTACGCAGGCAGCGTTCGGCGTCGTCAACATCACGCTCGATGACGATCGGCCCTCCGGCAGTCACCCGAAAAAGATCGGCCTCCGGGGCACTCTCGAGTACCTCCCGACGGACCTCTTCGAGGCGATTGACGAGGAGCTTGGCCTCGAGGTAGTTCCCGGTATAGGAGGAGGTCACGTTGAGCAGTGTGAGCGCGAGCTCGAGCCGGGCACGGTCCAGGTCGATTTCACCGCTCGGATCCGGTCCAGGAATCTCGGCGATCCGAGACTCGTCGAGTCTGCGCATCGCCTCGAGCACGACCTCGGACGGGGGCAGGGCGAATTTCTCTTCGGAGTCGACCGTGCCGAAGTTGGCCTCAAACGTCCCGGAGTCCCAAAGGACCATTTCGTAGACCGCCTTCAAAGGCGGTGTTGCATCGTCGATATGGGCGTTGATGATCAGGCCGTCCCGCAACCACACCTGCCCCTTGCTGCCGTCGTTCTGAAAGCTGATTGTGCCGCTGCGCCGGCCGACCTCCGCTGTCTGCAGGAGGTCCGGAACCGAGAGCTGAGACAGGGACCCGAAAAGAAGCTGCTCGTTGCGGTGCTTTTCGATCGCCAACTGAGTCGTCAGGGCGACTTCCTCGCGGTCGTACGGCGGAAATACCACGCTCAGCAGACCGAGACGCAGGGCGCGCCGGCGTTCGTCCTTGTCGGAGCTGGCCACGACGACGAGGGGGATTTGCTCCATCAGAGGGTTCGACTCGAAGAGGCGGATGAGGATCGAGTCGCCACTTTCGATGTCACCAAGGGGCGTGAGAATGGCGTCGGGCAGAACGAATTGCTGTCCGCTCAACGCCGCGTCCGCATCCTTTTCAGAGGTCATGCTGACGACCTTGAAGTCAGAGGACAGGAGGGCGTGACTCAACTGAGCCGCCAACCCGGGTTCGGAGTGCACGACGTAGACGAGGTCAGTTCGCATCAGATACCCAAAGGGTCGACGGGGGAAAATCAAACCACCGGCAACAACAAACGAGGCGCCTACGTTTCGCAGCAATGGAGATCGGGGTCTCATTGCGACCGGCACAGGGAATGGCGTCAACCGTCATCACTCACTCCAGGAAGAGGTTGAGTTCGAAATGATCATCGCCGGCCATCGCTCGTGCACACACCGCAACCATGGAAGGTCTCATCGGTGCCGCCCGTCGCAACCAGCAGGGCGGTTCCGGTCGGAGGCGATGCCCCATTGTCTCGAGACGGGTACACGCATTTCCGCCGATGATGTTGACAAGCTCGCAGGCCGCGTCGAGCGCAGCGTCGGGGGTGACCGGCGTCGCTGCTCCGAGCATACCCTGGGATACTTGCATGAGGAGCGCATTGGGAAGGTCTACGGCGATGCAAACCCTCCTGTCGCCAAATATTTCCTGGGCAAACCGAACTCGACCGTCGACGAGCTCACCCATCCCGGCGCCGACCCCACGCAGCTTGACGGGTTTGCTCGCCATGCGGGATACGTGCCACAAGGTCAAATCCGTGCATGCACGCACGATTTCTGTCTCCTCAAGATGCTCGAAGTCCGCCTCGAGAGTCTGCTGCTCGTATTTCTCCCTCGTTTGAAATATGCGATGGTTTTCCTCGACCTGCTCGAGAGTCAAGTACCCCCCGGCCACGAGAGCGTCACCGATCATGAGTCTTTCGCTCGACTGCAGCTCGGCTAGTCGAGTGACGTGCGCTGGCGTGAGGCCACCCTCGGTGGTGCAAATTTCCTCCAGCGAACGATTCGTAAGGCGATACACCGTATCGATATGTTCCGCCTGAGCGCGCTCCAAGAGGCCCTCTGCGACCGCGATTTCCGTGAGCGGCCGGTTGACTCTTCGTTGCCGCTCGATGGCATCGAGCAATGCATCGCGGTTGATGGCGCCTTTCTCGAGCAGATACTGGCCGAAGAACATGGAGCTCATGAGGAACCCCCGGAGCCTTCACCGACATCGAGGTCTCGCAGGAACTCGATAAAGGCGTCCCTTGAAAAGGGCTTCTGCAGAAAGCTCCTCGCCCCCGTGCTGAGACACTGGTGAACGGCGTCTTCCGTTCCAAGGGAGCTGACCATGACCACGCAAGTGTCGGGATCGAGGGCAAGGATCTGTGACAAGGTCTCCATGCCGGACTGACCCGGCATGATCAGATCGAGCAATACGATATCTGGGCGAATTTCCTGAAATCGATCGACCGCTCTGCGGCCGTCCCGCTCGGACGCAATCACGCTGAACTCGGAGTCCTCGAGGTAGGCGGCGATGATCGTGAGAATCGCCGCCGAGTCGTCGATCGTCATGACGGTGCGTTTCGTCATGGTTGTTCTCCGTGATCGTGGGTCTGACGTATCGTCACGTAACCTCCGGTACTTTCGTGAGAAACTCGAGCTTGTCCTCAACCTGCTGCAGACGTGTGCGGAGAATCCCCTTTTCCAATGCCAAGCCGGCTTCGATCATCAAAAGCTCCAGCGCATTCAGGGGTCCGATTGCAGTGTTCTGCGGCACGTTGTCTCCATAAAAAAGACCTGCGATCATCCCATCGACGATGATTGGTAAGACCACGACCTCGTGCGGTACGGGACCACCCAGGATACGCACCAACTGGTCGTTCCAGGGGCACGCCTTGAGGTAGCCTCGATACGAGTGCATCGTTTCGAAGACCTCCATGAATACCGACGGTTCCTGAATCGGAATACACATGCTCCGAATTCTCCGGTCGACCGAACTCGCGCTCTCCGACTCTCTGCCGAGGCCGAACTGGCCAATTCCGGTGATCCCGTCGTCGGCCACGTGGCACAGCAGGCCGCGATTGACCACCTGTGTAGCATACCGAAGAATCATCAGAGTGATCTCGCCACTGAAAGAGGGCGACCGGAGCTGAATCTCGACCATCAGTGAACGCAGGTCTGCGAGGCCTTTTGCCGCCTCTGTATCTCGCATTGATTCGTTCGGCTCACTTCCGTACATGGTCGTATCAACCATATATTCGAGCACGTGACCGAGATTGTCGGAACCTGTGCTGGAATCCGTAACCGTTGCGCCACCAGCCGACCGTTGCGACCCGGATTCGGACCGACCGCGACGAAAATCCATCTCGTCGAGGCGCGTCAACAGGTCGAGGATGAACTGATCGGTATTCATCCCGCTCGGAAGGTCCACCTCTCGATCCTGGCCGGCCTTCTCGTCCTCGGCGCCCGAGATCTGGGGTTTGAAGCTGAAGAAGCCGCGGTCGAGGTGGAGAAACTCCTCCGTGATTCCCTGAAGGCGCTCGCGAACCGCCTGCTCGAGCTGGTCCTGCGTGACAACCCCCATATCGACAAGAATGACGCCGAGCCGACGGTGGTACGGCTCGCTCGCCTGGCGGTCGAGGGCGATCTGGAGCTCGGCCTCGGTGATCAACTGGCGCCGCATGAGGATGCTGCCGAGGTTTTCTTTGGGCGCGCCGTTAGCGGCGTGAACGATCTTGCCTCGTTTGAAGAGGAACTCACCTTTTTTGTCATCAGCCGACAGCGTCAGCCACCCTGATTTCCGAAACAGGGACAGAATGTGGAAGAGTTCCGTGAGGTCCAGGTCTCCCAGCTGTCCGACAAGTGCCATTCCCTCTCCCTACCTCAGCCCCGAACCACTCATGCTGTATCAGCGACCGGCCCTGGCACAGCAAAGTGCTCCGTACCGCGAATCTTCAGCCCGCCGCGCGCTACCGCATTGAGCCCTAAAATGTTAGCAGAATAATCTGCAGCCGCCCATCGCAATCCGGGCGAACTCTCGAGGTTTTGTCAGGAGATATTCGCGCCATTCCAGCGCCCGTGTGGTGGTTGGTTGGGTGGTAGGCTGATTAGGAAGGTCGGTTTGGTGGGAAAAGTGGGTGGGACAGAGTGACACGGGGCGCCGTATGATGAGTCGATCGAAGAATCAATCAACTAAATAAGAATATAACGAAAAGGCCATAACTTGTCAAGGGCTCTCCTGGTTTCAAAGAAAATCCAGCCGCGGGGCCGCCGCCAACACGGCATGCTAACCTCAAGAGAAATGGATCGAAATGCACGACCGAGGCGCCCATGGTTCTTTGATTCGGGAGACATGGTCGATCATTTCCGGGTCCTGCGACCGATCGGCCGTGGCGGCACGGCCGAGGTCTACCTGGCGCGTGATACGACGCTGGGTCGTAAGGTAGCCCTCA
>CAZCEX010000005.1:21713-24619 GCA_964497785.1 uncultured Thermoanaerobaculia bacterium
AGAGCCCCTCCGCCATCAGGCGCCCGAGCAATTGGGTGAACCGTGAGGGATCGGGCAGGTCCGAGCCTTCGGCCAGGAGAGCGTAGCCGAACAGGAGATCGGCTGCCTCGACGATCACCGGGTCGTCGGCGCCGGCTTCGAACCGGGCGGTGAGCTTCGTCATGACCTCGTGGTCGGGGTTGAGCTCGAGGATGCGTTTCGTCGTCGGCACCTCCTGCCGGCTGTGTCGCAGCAGTCTCTCGAGCTGCGGGCTCATGTCGTTCTCACTGCCGACGAGACACGCCGGCGAGGTCGTGAGCCGACTCGACAAACGAACCTCTTTGACGTGCTCCTCGAGGTGATCCTTGATCTTCTCGAGCAGCGACTTGAAGCCCTCCGCCTTCTCCTCGAGCTCCTTGCGCGCCGTTTCCCTCTCCTCTTCGCCTCCGAGCTCCGCAGCGCCCTTGGCGGCCGACCGCAAGGGCTTGCCGTCGTACTCGGTAACGAACTGCACGAGCAGCTCGTCGACCGGGTCGTCGAGATAAAGCACCTCGTACCCGCGCGCCTTGAAAGCCTCCAGATGGGGTGAATTCTCGATCACGGCCCGCGAGTCGCCGGTGAGGTAGTAGATCGCGTCCTGGTCGGGCTTCATGCGCGAAACGTACTCGGTCAGTCCGGTCAGCTTGTCGGTATCCGCTGAGGACGAAAACAAGAAGAGACCCTGCAAACGCTCGCGGTAGTCTCCCTCGCCCGTCACGCCCTCTTTGAGGATGCGGCCGTGGGCTCGCCAGAACTTGAGGTAGTCCTCTGGCTCGTCGGCCTGAAGACGATCGAGCGCTTTCATGACCCTCGTGGTGAGAAAGCGCCGAATGTGTGTGATGTGGCGGTCCTGCTGGAGCATCTCGCGCGACACGTTGAGCGGCAGATCGGCGGAGTCCACGACACCGCGAACGAACCGCAGCCACGGCGGCAGGACCTCCTCGCACTGCTCCATGATCAACACCGACTTCGCATACAGCTGCAGACCCCAGGTCGGTGCGCCGAGCCCGAGCTCGAGAGGAGGCGTGGCCGGGATGAACAACAGGGCTCGATACTCGATCCGGCCCTCTGCACGCAAGGCTATCGTCTTCAATGGCGCCGTCCAGTCGTGCGCAACGTGACGGTAGAACTCGGCGTACTCCTCGTCCGAAACCTCCGACTGCGGCCGATTCCAGATCGGCTTCATAGCGTTCAGGGTCCGTTCCTCGACGATCTTCCGAGGCTGCGCGTCAGACTTGATGTTGCCTTCATCGTCTCGCTCGTACTCGGTGCGCTCGACCGGACAGATGACCGCGTAGGTGATGAAGTCCGAGTAGCGCTTGACGATCGCCTCGAGGGCGTGGCTGTCGGTGTAGTCGTGCAGACCCGCCTCTTCATCGACGTCCTTGAGGTGAAGAGTGATCGAGGTCCCGCAACCCTCCCGATTGGCATCCGAGACGTCGAAGCGGCCCTCACCGACCGACTCCCAGAAAGTGCCCTGCTCTTCGCCGGCGCGACGGGTGATGACCGACACTTTGTCAGCCACCATGAAGACCGAGTAAAAACCGACCCCGAACTGACCGATGAGGGAAGACAGCACGCTCGTATCGCCGTTCGCAACCGCCTTTTGCAGCAGCTCCCGCGTTCCGGACTGAGCGATAGTGCCGAGGTTCCGGATGACCTCGTCGCGGCTCATGCCGATGCCGCTGTCGTGGATCGTCAGCGTACGGTTTTCACTCTTCGGCTCGATGCGGATCTCGTAGGCATGGCCCTCGGGGGCCAGATCCGGCTGCGAAATGGCCTCGAAACGAAGCCGATCGAGGGCATCGGAGGCATTCGAGATCAGCTCTCGGAGAAAGATGTCTTTGGTCGTGTAAAGCGAGTTGACGACCAGGTCCAGCAGACGTGAGGTCTCTGCCTGGAACTCGAAGGTTTCGGTTGTCGGCGTCATTCGATCCTCCTAAACGCTCATGCGGCGTGTCGCCTCCCGAACAGAGGCTGAGTGAATTTAAAGAAAAACCCTTCATGAGGCAAGGGGGCATCCGGAAAGATACACTGTTCTCCATGCCCTGGCCTGACGTTCTCGCTTCGATATTCCCCACACCCTGGCACTTTCTGGTGGCGTGCCTGGTCCTTCTGGTCGCCGAACTAATCTACGTCCTGCTCGGCTTCGGCGCCGGACTCGTCGCGGTCGGATCCCTGGCCCTGGTGCTGCCGGAAATCCGCGATGTCGTGGTGCTCCTCCTCATCGTCAGCCTGCCGGCCGAGGTGTTCGTCGTATTCACGTCGCGCCACCACATCCGTTGGCAAGGTGTGGCCCTGCTCCTGGTTGGCATCGCAGCCGGCATCCCCGCGGGAGGGTGGATCCTGCAACACGGTGAACCGACCTTCCTCCTCGGGCTCCTTGGCATCGTACTGGTGGCGATTGGAGCGGTCTTTCTGGCGGTGAAGGACGACGCCCGGGTCGTATTACCCACGTGGATCAGCCCGGCCACCGGCCTCGTCTCGGGCCTGTTGACCGGGCTCTTCGGCACCGGCGGCCCACCGCTGGTCCTCCACTACCGTCTGCTCGGTGTCGACAAGGCCGCCTTCCGCAGCAACCTCATGGCCCTGTTCCTGCTTATGGCGACCGTACGCCTGCCAACCTATGTCGCTTTCGGCCTGATCACGCCAGCTCGGTTGGCTGCTGCCGCCGCCGTATTGCCCGCCGTCGGCATCGGCGCCGTGCTCGGCCATCGCATCCACCTCGACCTCTCCGAGAAAACCTTCCGGCGACTCGTGAGCCTGGGCCTCGTCGTTCTCGGTCTGCTTCTTCTGCTCCGTTTGCTGTAAACCGTTGGCGAACGGTTCCGTATCACCTTGAAGCAGCTCAGTAGAACGATGACCACCGCGCAGCGTGCTGCACGCAT
>CAZCEX010000006.1:0-24179 GCA_964497785.1 uncultured Thermoanaerobaculia bacterium
GGTGCGCTCGTACTCGATCAGCGCCGCCGGCAGGGTGTCGGCCTCGTCGGCAAAGACCCGCGCTCTGTCGAAATGGGACAGCGCGCTCTTGTCGAGGGTAGAGCTCGGCGCTTCCCGGAGGTCGTCGAGGTGTCTCCCGAAGGGGGGGTCACCTATCGACAGCGAGTGTGGGGTTCTTTTTCGCAACCTCTCCGGCTTCGCGATTTCCCTTTCGATCGGCAGTTTTTTAGCATACACCTGGCGGCGGCCGGGTATTCGCCGGACGAAGTCGAGTTCGTCGACGGCGAGCAATCCAACAGTGGTATTGCCGAGGCGCTGTCTCTTGCAGACTGGGAGATCCTCGGGTGGGAGACTGGGCCGTCGCCCTACGTGTTGGTGCCCGGGTCAGCGGGCGTCGCAGGCTTCGAGTTGACCTTCGAGGCTCGTCGCTACCCGGGGTATTTCATCTCAAAGGTCATTCTGCCCCTGATCTTCATCGTCGCCATGTCGTGGGTCGTATTCTGGATCGATCCGGAGTCCGGGACGCGTGTCAGTGTGTCGGTCACCGCGATGCTCACCTTGATCGCCTATCGTTTCGCCGTCGGGTCGTTTCTGCCACTCGTGTCGTACTTGACCCGAATGGATTTGTTCGTTCTCGGATCGACAATCCTCGTATTTGCCTCTCTTGTGCACGTCGTCTTTACCACAACGCTCGCTTCAAAGGATCAACAACACCGCGCCCTCCAACTCGACCGTGTGGCACGGTGGGTATTCCCCGCCGCTTTCCTCGGAGTCATCACCTGGTCGTTCTGGCTGTAAGTATCGGTCGAGAAGAAAAAACGTAAAAACGCAAAGACGCAGAGAAGAAATGCAGATTCTGATGCCGATCAATGCGTTTCCTCTGCGCCTTTGCGTTGATTCTTGTTCCTAACGCACCCCGGTGCCGGGCGGGACCTCACCGTCGGGGGACAGGAGATCCGGGTCGCCGTCGAGCGACGCGGCGAGCAGCATGCCGCGGCTCTCGACGCCCATGAGCTTCACCGGTTGCAGGTTCGCGACGACGACGATTCGGCGGCCAACGAGGTCCTCCGGCGAATATTTCTCGCCAATACCGGCGACGATCTGGCGGAGTTCCGGTTCGGCGAGATCGACGAGAAGGCGTACGAGCTTCTTGGACTTGGGAACCCGTTCTGCGACCTTGACGATCCCAACGACCAGCTTCACCTTGAAGAAATCATCAATGCTGATGAGGTCGTCGTCTGATGGCTGAGAATCCTCGTCAGGGGCGGTACTTTTGCTCGCTGCCGCCGTGTCGTCGCGTTTAGCGAGCTCCTTCATGACTTTTTTAACGTCCACTCTGGGAAAAAGCTGTGCGGAATCAGCAGTCTGGCCACCCGACCGCAAGAGGCCCCATCCTGTCGCCTCACCCAGGTTGACCGGCAGGCCTTCGGCGCCGATCTGAGCCCGAAGCCGCGCCGCGGTCGTGGGCATGAAGGGCTCGATGAGCAGGGAAGCGATCCGCAAGCCTTCGAGCGAAGCATAGAGGGTGGACTCGAGCCCGGCGCGGCCCTCTTCTCCCGCCTTGGCGAGCGCCCAGGGTTGCTGATCCTGGATGAAGCCGTTGATGGCCGAAAGCAGTTGCCATACGCCCTCGAGGGCTCGATGGGGTTCCATTTTCTCCATGTGCAGTCGGACGTGATCGACGGCCTTCGCAGCCGCCTCCGAAATCGGACCTTCGCCGTTGCAAGATGGAATGACGCCGTCGAGGAAACGCGCCGTCATCGAAACCGCCCGTGATGTGGTATTACCGAGCGCGTTTGCCAGATCGGCGTTATAGCGTTCCAGAAAAGCGACGTCCGAGAACGACGCGTCCTGCCCGAAGGCCATCTCCCGTGCGAGGAAGTAACGCAGGGCATCGGCGCCGAACCGATCGATCAGGTAATCGGGCCGGACGACATTTCCCAAAGACTTGGACATCTTGGCCTCGTCCTTCATCCACCAACCGTGCCCGAAAACCGTTTTCGGGAGCGGCAGGTTGGCAGACATCAGGAATGCGGGCCAGTAGACGCAGTGAAAACGCAGGATGTCCTTGCCGACGAGGTGGATCTGGGCCGGCCAATAACGATCGTAATCCGAGCAGTCATCACCGCCGAATCCGAGGGCGGAGATGTAGTTGGTGAGGGCGTCGAGCCAGACGTAAACGACGTGCTCAGGGTCGTCGGGGAACTCAATGCCCCAGTGGACGGAGGTCCTCGATATCGACAGGTCGCGAAGACCGCCCTTGACGAAACTGACGACCTCGTTGTACCGGCTTGCCGGCTTGATGCAGTCCGGGTTGTCCCGATACCACTCGAGGAGCTTCTCCTGATAAGCCGACAGCTTGAAGAACCAGCTCGGCTCAGCGAGCCGTTCGACCGGGTAGCCGCTTTCGATGTCGCGACCGTCTTCGACCTGGGAGTCGGGCACGAAAGCCTCTGCCCCGGCGCAGTACCACCCCTCGTACTCGCCCTTGTAGATGTCGTCCTGCGCCTGAATACGCCGGATGATCTCGGCGACACCGGATTTGTGCCGTGGCTGCGAAGTCCGGATGAAGTCGTCGTTCGAGATGTTCAAGACATCCCAAAGGTGGCTGTAGCGTTCGACGACCCGATCCGCGAGAGCAATGGGCTCGAGACCTTGGGAGGCCGCTGACTTCTCGATTTTCTGGCCGTGCTCGTCGGTTCCGGTGAGAAATCTCGTATCGTGGCCGTCGAGTCGGTGATAGCGAGCGAAAATATCGGCCATGACCGTCGTATAGATGTGGCCGATGTGGGGCATGTCGTTGACGTAGTAGATCGGTGTCGTGATGTAGAAGGTTTCTGAGCCCACAATGCCTCCAAGAGTCAAGCTGGAGGGGAATAATAACACCATGGACAGCGTATGATGCTCATCTGGAGGTTACATGAAGCAGTATTCAATCGTATTCGCGTGTTCTTTGGCACTGGTCCTTGGGACCATCGCAACGGCCAATGCCGAGGAGGGGAGCGGGAAAAATCCCGCACTTTTGAACCCGACAGCGGCCACGGCAGCTGCTCCGAACACGTTTCAGGTGAAGGTCACGACCAGCGCCGGTGACTTCGTAATGGAGGTCAATAGAGAGTGGGCGCCGCGTGGTGCGGACCGTTTCTTCAATCTCGTCAAAATCGGCTTTTACGACGACGCAGCGTTTTTCAGGGTGATCCTCACGCCGAGGCCGTTCATGGCTCAGATCGGCTTCAACGGCGCCCCTGACGTCAACAAGGCCTGGCGAGGGGCTCGTATTCAGGATGACCCTGTGGTGCAATCGAATACCCGTGGCATGGTGAGCTTCGCCACCTCTGGACCGAACTCTCGGACCACGCAGTTTTTTGTGAACTATGCCGACAACTCAAATCTCGACGGCATGGGGTTTGCGCCCTTCGCCAAGGTCATCGAAGGTATGGACACCGTCAAGAATCTGTATTCCGGTTACGGCGAGGGCGCCCCACAGGGTAAAGGACCCAGCCAGGGACGGATCAACAACGAAGGCAACGCCTACCTGAAGGCTGAGTTCCCGAAGCTGGACTACATCATTGCGGCCGAGATCGTGGATCAGGACCAGCCCAAACCGGAGGCGACGGAAGCAGACTGAACCTTCCGTTGGTGGTATTCTGCGGGTGATGGCACAAGAACCAGTATCCGGGCGACGTTACAGGTATCTCGCACCAAACGGCGTGACCGCCGCCAACATCTCGTGTGGCTTCATCTCGATGATTGTCGCAGCCGACGGCAAGTACGACCTCGCGGTGTACCTACTGGTCGTTGCCGTTGTGCTCGATACGCTCGACGGCAATATCGCACGATGGCTGGACGCGACGTCCGAGTTCGGGCAGGAGATGGACTCGTTTTCCGACGCATTGAGCTTTGGGGCGGCGCCGGCCTTCCTCATCTACCACGCCGTGCTCAGAGAAATGGAACCCGTCGGGCTGACCGTTGCCCTGGTCTACCTCTTGTGTGCCGTTCTTCGGCTGACGCGGTTCAACATTTCGTCCGATGCTCACTGCAAGGAGCGCCGCACGATCGGCGTCCCGGTGCCTGTGGCTGCCTCCTACCTGATGGTGGCGACCTTGATGCGTGACCAGGTCCGACCTTCCCACGTCGCCTTTCTCGTTCTGCTCTTCGGCGGGCTGATGGTCTCTCGGTTGCAACTTCCGAACTTGAAGGGCCGCAATCTGGTGACGTTGATGCTCATGGTGGGGATCGTGAACTACCTCGCTGTGGTGTTTCGACCCGGTTGGGGGACCATCATCTGGTGGAACGTTTGGAATGTACTGATCCTGGTGGCTGCGTGGATACGCGAACGCCGTGTTGCTCCGGAAGAGTAGTGAGCAACGCGAACCCGCTGCTCTCGCCTCAGTTTCGCGGTTCTCGAACCGGCGTTCAATACACGTGAAGAGACTCATTATTGCCGACTCCCACGTTGGTACGCTCGACGGCGACGCCGACGCCATGGTCGAATTCCTTGAGCGCTGTGCCGAGACTGGTTTCAGTGAGGTCATCTATCTCGGAGACGCCTTTCAATACCTGATCGGCATGGACAAGTTCTGGACCACCTCGATTCATCGAGTGCTCGAAGCCTGGGATCGACTACGGAGCAGGGGCCTGAGCATCACTCTGATCGAGGGCAATCGTGACTTTTTCCTTGACGATCCCGATCTTGCGGCTCGGATCGATGGATCTGGTATGGATCTGGAATTCGTTGCCGGGGGCACGCGCTATCGGTTGGTGCACGGGGACCGTGTCAACCACCGAGATCTTCGTTATCTGTTCTGGTCCCGGGTGTCAAAATCGGCGGTGGCCCGAGTCTGGGCGCGATGGTTGCCTCCCAGGCTGGCCACACGCATCGTACGAACTATGGAAGCCCGGCTTGCGACGACCAACCGGAAGTTCCGCTACGTCAAGCCCGTCGATGCGCTCAAAAGAGAGGCCGAGCTGGCATTCTCCGTTGGTGTCGACCTTCTGCTGTGGGGCCATTTTCACAGTGCCTGGCGGTACCAGGGGG
Source organism: uncultured Thermoanaerobaculia bacterium (assembly GCA_964497785.1). Taxonomy (GTDB): domain Bacteria; phylum Acidobacteriota; class Thermoanaerobaculia; order Thermoanaerobaculales; family Sulfomarinibacteraceae; genus CAZCEX01. The sequence goes on from CAZCEX010000006.1 coordinate 5,039, forward strand.
AGGAGGGGCTCGCCATGGTGGTTCCTGCCTGGCTCGACTACCGCACCGCGCTGGTTGTCGAAGACGACGGTCGCTGGAGTGTTGTCGACGAGAAGCTCGAGCCCGTCACGGTCGAGTACCGCGATGATGGCCGGTAGGCTGCTGCCGGGTTCCCGGGGAGCACTTTCGGGAACGCTGCTCGTTCCCCCCTCGAAGTCCCTGACGAATCGGGCTCTCGTCGCTGCTGCGGTCGCAGAAGGGGGCACAGTCGTGAATCCTCTCGATTGTGAGGATACGCGTCTCCTTGCGGGGGCCTTGAGCGCGGCAGGTTGGGATCTCAGCTGGGATGAGGGCGGAGTTCACATCGGATTGAGGGCCGCGCCCCGCGATCAGAGCACTCGGGTGGACTTGGGTAACTCGGGAACGGGTGCGCGCCTCATGGTTGCGCTGTTGGCGTCGGTCGATGGGCGTTTCATCGTTGACGGCACCGAACGGCTGCGGCAACGGCCGGTTGCACCACTGGTAGAGTCCCTGCGCTCTCTTGGCGCTCAGATCAGCACCACCGATGGGGGCTTTCCGGTAGAGATCGAAGGCCGTTCGCTGGTTGGCGGCGTGGTCAATATCCGGCCACAGGTTTCGTCCCAGTTCATCACTGCCATGCTCCTTGTAGCGCCCCTCTTTGAACGAGGACTTGAACTCGAGGTCGAGGGCGTGCTGCCCTCGGCGCCGTATCTCGGGCTGACTGCCGACGTGCTTCGAGGATTTGGTGCGAAGGTTGAGCACAGCGGCGATTTCAGGGGTTGGAAAGTGGCCGGGGTGCCTCTGAAACAAACCGCATGGCGGGTTGAGGGTGACTGGTCAGCGGCAGCATTTCCTCTCGCCGCGGGGGCGGTGGCAGGAGGAGGAGTCGAAGTGGCGCCACTCAGCCCAGACAGTCGACAAGGCGACCGGGTGGTGCTCGATATTCTCGAGCGAGCTGGATTGAAGCTCGCGTGGAAACAGGATCGGGTATACGTCGAAGGACCGGCCGAACGGCCGTTGTTCGCTGACCTCTCCGATTGTCCGGACGCCTTTCCGGCCCTGGCCGCCGTGAGCGGGTGCCGCCTGCCCGGGTCTCGCCTCACCGGGCTCGGAAATCTGATTCACAAAGAAAGCGACCGGCTGACGGCGATGGCTCAGAACCTGCGCCAGCTGGGCGCACGGCTGGACGTGAGTGGCGAGAGTTTTTGTGTTGAATCTACGGTGACCTGTAAGCTCGGATCGCCAAGACCGGTCATCGCCGCAGCTGACCACAGAATCGCTATGGCTATGGCGGTGACGGCCCTTTATGCCGGACCGTTGCTGCTCGACGATCCCGCTTGTGTCGTGAAGTCCTTCCCCGGCTTCTGGGACAGCTGGGGAGGACTGGTCAGCCCTTCGCGCGAGGACGAATGAGCCGGCATCCACTTTCGGCGGCCCTGCTTCTCGATCACCCCGCATTCCCTCTGCCGAAGGTGCACCGCGGCGGGCTCATGCCCGATGTCGAGGGTACCGTGTCGATTCGCTCCTTGTCTCTGACCGAACGTCGCCGGTGTGCCGCCCAACTGCTCTCGGCCTGTAGTCTGGCCGCTGAGTTCGATCTCTGGCCGGGGAGGAAGGCCCTGGAGCGTTCCCGTGCATATCGGCGACCCGGCGGTGCTCAGGCCGTGGTGATGGGATTCCCGCTGCCGTTGACACACCTGATGAAAAGACTTCGCGCCTTCGATTCGGGCTTCGATCGGATCCGGGATGCGGCGGTTGACGCGATCGCCTGTGCAACGGGGATCGCGGTTGACGATCTTCAACCGGAGGGTGGCGCCGGGTTCTTTCTGGAACCCAACCTCCGGCGCAGCTTGGATGTGCTCGGCGCTCCCCTCGATACCATGACGGGAAGGAACCTGTGGGCCTTCCACTGGCACCTGCCCCCGATGCCGAACGATGGTGAGGTCGTATTTTGGAAGGTGCCGCTGGTTGGCATGGCCCGGAGAATCGCCGGCGCTGCGTGGGTTGACCTGGTCCGGCAGGCGGGAGCTGCGATTCAGGTTGACGATGGACAGATACCTGCCGACTCCGAACCCGGGATTCCGCTCGTGCTCTGTGGACGACTCGGATGTGATGCGCTGACCCAGGCCGAGAGATGGGCCCGGTCGAACACTACCAAGAGCTTTGTCGTGGGCATCTTCCCCGCAGGATGGGACCCACCCAGCCTGCCATGTCAACGAGCCGGGGTGCCGCTCAGTACCCACTTGGCCATTGCTGGGGTGTCCCTGGATCGCGCGCGCCGAGAGGTCGATGCCCGTGAAGGGACGTTTGATCCGAGAAACCTGGCCGATCGCGACGCGCTGACGAATGCGGCGCGCCAGAGCTACGCGACCCCACCCAGGAGTCCGGTTCGGGTTGCGGGCATGGCAGCTGATCCTATCCATCGAGTCTTGAGCCTTCGTCGTGAGGGCCTGCCGCCAAAGCTGGTCCAGACGCTCTCGGGCGCCGGGCTTGCCGATCTCGCGGCGAGGATCAGCGAAGGAACCGTGGTGGCGGATGGTGATCGTTGCCGCCTGCCGGCGCCTGGGCTTTTGCAGCGTGACCCCCTGCACTCCAAGGTCGCCATGGGCTTTGCAGAAGACGATCCTCGACGGCTGCTTCATGAGGCGTTGGGTGGCGCCTCAAAACGGCCGCTCGAGCAATGGGCGAGACTCGAGCTCGACTGTCTCGAGAATAGAAAGGTCAGAGAGGTTCTGAGGCAGGTCGAACCGGGTGAACTGGGTGATTCGATCACTGTGTTGCTCGCCGAGGCCTGCCTCGCGGTGCTCGATATCGCGGGCGGCCGGGAGGCGTGTAATGCTCTCCCGCAAGAGCAAGCCGTGCCGTGGCGATTGTGGATCGATGTCGTCGACCACCCGGACGGGTGGCGTCTTCCTTCGATCGATTTCTTCGACCTCGTGGAGAGAGCGCCGCGGGCAGCGGCCGAGGCTGCCGTGTACGAAGCCCGGCAGAGAAAGAAAGGTAATAAATCGTCGTCCTTCGACCCCTTCGCCGTGCTCGAGCAAGCCATGTGCGGTCTTGTTGGGGCGGTTCACACTTGGTACGGCATAGAACGAGTCTCACTGTTCGAGGAAGAGTTGCTCTTCGATCAGGTTTGGAGGGACTCGTCCGCGGGGGCCAACGCTGCGCTCGCACGATTCGTCGATCACAAGCAGGCGATTCGCCTGTCGAACCTCGAGCGGTTCCCTGAAGCTCGCAGGATTCTGATCGGCCTCGCCGACAAGGAACCCGAACCCGGCCGCCTGGCGCGGGTTTTCGTAGATCTCGCCAATACGGCGGCCGAACAACCCGAAGATGAGGCAGCGCATTCGGTACGCGCCCTGCGGCTCTTCGAGGTGGCTGGTTTCAGATTTGCCAAGCAAGCGATGCTCTTCAATCTGGCGATGATGGATGTCGAGCAGCTTCACCTTGCTCGAGCCGAACAACGACTGATGGAGGGCCGCACAGACGGCGATCCGCAGTGGGCCATCGGTGAAGGAATGCTCGCTCTTGGCCAGGGCGATCGACGGCGATTCAACGACATCACGCGAGAGCTAGCGTCAGGGGTTGGCGAAGCCCGCTTGCACAGGTGGTGCGAACTTTTCAGAGGCATTGACGCCCTGCTCAGTCGGCGTTTCGAGCCGGCACGCCGTTACCTGATCGAGGGAGGTGAAGATGGCGAACCCTGGTTGGCGCTTCTCTCCGAGATCGAAGGATGCGGTGGGATGGAGATGCCGGCCCGGGATCCTTGGAAACTTGCAGACGTCGGTCAGGTCATCGCCGAGTATCGACGGGCCGGGCTCCCGGTCGATGTCTCCAGTCATCATATTCCGGATCCCCCCATGGCTCTGGCTCTGGCCGTTGCCGACCGAGTCTTGGCGAGCCCGGATTGGTTGACCGACGCTACTCGCAGCGCCGTGGTCACGAGTCTCCATAAGTATGGAATGCATGGTTGGGCGGGGGACTTCGACCGCGATGTGCAAGGAAACCTGGGGCCGCTGCTGAGGGCAGTAAAGCGCGTCGCCGATACCGGATCTTTTGAGGGGCTCGCTCAGGACGGTACCGAGCCAATCCTTCGAGCGCTCGGCGTAACCGGTCTCGAGATCCGGGCTGACCTTTGCGAAGAGCCCGTCATTCGAATGGGGCACGGCGAGCCCAACGAGGTGGTACGCCACGGTTCGCTCACCCTCGCGGCCCTGGGCTGTCGCCCTTCCTCCAGGGATTCGTGGGGACTCTTGACCTCCGTTTTCAGTCTGATTGCCCCGAACAGGTTGATATCTCCGGACTCGGATATCGAGGGTCAGCTGGGCATCATCGGCGAAAGTCACCCCATCGCTGTTCTTCGAGAAGACATACGACGCGCTGCACCATCTCAGCTGGGGGTTCTGTTGTCGGGTGAGACCGGGGTGGGGAAGGAACTCGCCGCGCGGGCGATTCACGATTGCTCCGGGAGGGTCGGCCCATTCAAACCGGTCAACGTGGCTGCCGTGCCCGACAACTTGTTCGAGGCCGAAATGTTTGGGGCCGTCAAGGGCGCCTTCACCGGCGCCACTCATGACCGGGCCGGCTTTGCTGAGGCGGCTGACGGCGGGACCCTGTTCCTCGATGAGATCGGGGATCTCGCGTTGCCGTTGCAGGTCAAGCTGCTGCGTTTTCTCGACTCGGGCGAGGTGCGCAGGGTCGGCTCGAATCGCTGTAGGTACGTCGATGTGCGCGTCATAGCGGCCTCGAACCGGGATCTCGGGGCCATGGTGACGGCGGGGACCTTCAGGGAGGATCTGTGGTTCCGGCTCGCCAATGTGTCGATATCCGTTCCGCCCCTCAGACAGCGGGGAGAGGACATCCTGCTATTACGAGATTTTTTGGCAGACAACGTCGTGCAAGAGGCTGGATTGAGGCAGGCTCGATGGAGCAACGAGGCCGAGGGATTGCTTCGACAGCACGCCTGGCCGGGAAACGTGCGTGAGCTCCGGCAGGTGGTTGGAGAGGCGCTCCTGAGAGCCGGAGGGGACCTCATCACCGCAGCCCATCTTCCAGAATCGGTGGCGGGGGTGGGGGAGAGCCGCCCCCGGGTCAGACGGTGGGACTCGGCCCACCGGGAACTCCGGGTGGAGTTGATTCGCAACGCTCTGGAGCGCAGCGGCGGCAACCGGGCCGCGGCTGCCAGAGAGCTCGGAATCTCGAGGCAGACCTTGCTCTATCACATTCGGATATTGAGCTTGAGTTAGCCCGAAACAATGGAGGCCAATTGAGTCAGTTTGAACGTAAGTGACTAACAGAAGACAATATAGCGCAATTGAAACGCAACGACGCCAAGAGCGCAAAGTTTCAATCTGTTAGGTTCATGACCTTCTCTTTGCGGCCTTTGCGTCTTGGCGTTTCAAATTCACGCCGCTACGGTGGGCTCAAAAGAACCGCGAGGATACCCTTGGCTCGAAAGATCCAGGATTTAGACATCACACCGCAGCTTCCCGTTTGGCATCGATCCTGCGGGTGACCTGGATGTATATCAAGAGCGCGACGAGGGAGATGAGGCCGACGCCGAAGTAGGCGAACCACAGGTAGTTGGCGTGGGCGTAGGCCTCTGGCATGGCCGCCTGGCCGGCCAAGGCGAGTGTGTGTTGCTCCTGAATTGCTGCGGTCAGGGTGCTCGGGTCGGGACAGAAATTTTCGAGGAGATAGCCCGAAAAGATGAAGGCGAACGTCCACGCGAAGAATGTGTTGATGTGCGCGAACCCGAGGAAAACGCCTTCCTTGCCGCGCGGCGCTTGCTTAGATGCGAACTCCAGGTACTTTGGCGAAAGGAAGCACTCGGCCAGGCCCTGGATGGCTATGCCGATCACCATCATCAGAGTGATCGGGTGCACCGACACACCGAGGAGATTGATGTTGCCTCGCAAGTACGCCGAGAACGCAATGACAAGAGATGATAGGGGGATCAGACACATTGCGACGAGTATGGAGTTCTCCGGCCTCCACTTTCGCACCATCTGGGTTATCCCGACTACGAAGACAACAACCACGAACGGGTTGACGTTGGCGTACCATTCGGGTTTGAAGTTCTCGCCGGCCATTCGCACAACGTACGGAACCATCGAGGCGTAGAGCTGGCCTTGAATCGCCCAGAATCCGGCGGTAATCAAGATCAGGGCGAAGAAACGAAGGTTGCTCATGGCCATCCACATGCCCTGCAGGACCTCGCGGATGTTCTTGGGCTGGGCCTCGCCGTCGTTGGGTGGCCGGTAAATCAGAAAAACCAGGATCAGGGCCACCAGAGAGGCGCCGGCAGAGAACCAGGGCACGGTCTCGACCCCCATCCGGATGCGCATCGGCGCAACGATCGTCTTGCCGGTGAAGGAACCGATGTTGACCACCATGTAAAAAATTGAAAATGCTCGGGCACGGTTCACCGAGTCTGAGGACTTGGACACGGTACCGGTAATCACCGGCTTGACGAAGGCGCCGCCGATGACGATCAGGGAAAGACCGACAAGGACCGGAACAATGGTATGGAAAGCCCCGAGGGTGCCGTAGCCAACAGTAAGCAGGCCAAACGCCAACATCAGAGCGTTCCGGAAGCCTATGCGATCGGCTGCTGCGCCGGTGAAAAAGGGGACGAGGTAGATCCAGCCGGAGAATCCTGCGGCCACAAAACCAGCTTTCACATCGCTGAGACCGACAACTCGCGTCAGATAGAGCTGCAAAGCTATAAAGGTCCCATAGAACGCAGCTCGCTCGCACAGTTCGGCCGCATTTCCGGTCCAAAAGGTTCGTGGAAATCTCCAGGTTGTCTTCCCGTCAGTCATCGACAGTCCTCCAGAGTCGAGTGAATGTAACACGGTGAGATGAGCCGGGATCACTCCGTAGTACCATAAAAACCTAGAGCAATGCCGCAGAAGGTCACTCATCAAGGAATCGTTGTCGGCCTGAACGCCGTAATTCTCGCCCTCTCGGGTGAGGAGCCACAGGTGCTGACCGTTTCTATACCCGAGGGTTCGCCACTCGAAGGGGGCCGGACGGTGTCTCCGAGGAGCGGAGAGAAGCTGCTGGAAGCGCTTCCAACCGGCCCCCTCGACCCGACCGGCGACCGGACCCTCGACCTTGCTCTCCGGCGGTGGGTGATGGCTTCAACCGGGCTCGAACTCGGTTACGTCGAGCAGCTCTACACATTCGGCGATCGATTCCGTGATCCGTTCGAGCTGGAAGGCGGCCCGCGGGTGATCTCCGCCGCGTATATCGCCCTGGTCAGACAGAGCCGGCCGGAGGGTGATTCCGGGGCCCGATGGCGGCCGGTTTACCGTTACCTGCCGTGGGAGGACGGTCGCGGTGGGAGGCCGGCTTTGGTCGAAAACCACATCGAACCGATTCTCCGGCAGTGGGTTTCCTCCGCGAACGGAAAAACACAAGCCGGCATCCGACGGGAACGGGCGGCCGTTGCGTTCGGGATCGCCGACAGTCCGTGGGATGGTGAGCGTGTTCTCGACCGGTACGAAATCCTGTACGAACTGGGACTCGTCGGTGAATCGCTCCGCAACTCCAAGAATGCGGGGGCGCTCGACGACCGTAGTCACCACGTGCCCGATTGGGCATCAGGGCAAGTGATGGCATTTGATCACCGGCGCATCCTGGCCACCGCTCTCGGCCGTATTCGGGCCAAGATCAGGTATCGACCGGTGGTTTTCGAGCTGATGCCCAAGACCTTTAGTCTCTTCGAGCTGCAACGCGCGGTCGAGGGCATGGCCGGAGTACGCTTGCACAAGCAGAACTTTCGGCGATTGGTCGAGCAAGGCGGGTTGGTCGAAGGCACGCGTCGAATGAAGCAGGACACCGGGGGGCGGCCCGCCGAACTCTTTAAATTTCGGCGTGAGGTACTGCTGGAACGCCCCGCGCCGGGCGTCGGCATCCCGAGCGGGGGGCGCTGATCTCAAGTGGGTAGCCACCAACATATTGGAGGCGGCCCACTATCAGCGTCCCGACCCGAGCCCGAGCGGTGAAGTCCTGACGAAAAGTTGTCACTCTGAGATGGTGCTGGTGGTGGGCTGGAGCGGCGATCAGCGATAGATACAGCGACAGGCATCAGGGGCAGAGGCTGCGGCCGGGGGTAAACCCCGGCCCTACGTGCGCGGTGTCAGACCCCGGGATGGGTATGCGGTGGGTCATAACGGATGAGGCCGGTTTTCTCCATGGTTAACGGCTACCAAAGAGGTAGGGCCGGGGTTTACCCTCGGCCGCGGTGACGGACTCCGAGGTTCGGTATCCGGGGGGGATATCTGGCATCCGGTATCCGGGTGGGTGGGCGGAGGCCCCCCCCCTGACTCGATGCAGTCAAGGCGTACCTGGATTGTGGCCTGGCGGCTGTGGAAAAGGTTTGACAAACAATATACTCAAAGTTAGTATAACCACGTCGGGCAGCCGGCATTTATTTAACGAGTAGTTATACTCGTTTCGAGGATAACCAATGCATCACATCAAGACACAACCTGCCGCCCGAAGCACCGAATCACAGGCGATCTACGAGCGGATTCGGTGCGTTGTTCCGCCCATCGAATGGGCCGTTCACGCGCCCTTGGTCGAGGAGATCAGAAAGCTCAAGAAACAGCGCAACGCGATCATCCTGGCTCACAATTATCAGACCCCTGAGATCTTCCACGGAGTTGCGGATATTACGGGCGACTCCCTGGCCTTGGCGCGCCGGGCGTGCGACGGGGATGCGGACGTTATCGTCATGTGTGGTGTGCATTTCATGGCCGAGACGGCCAAGATCCTCAACCCCAATCAGCTGGTATTGATCCCGGACCCAGCCGCCGGCTGTTCTCTGGCCGACTCCATCACCGCCCAGGACGTTCGGCGCCTCAAGAAGAAGTACCCGGGTGTGCCGGTGGTGACCTATGTGAATACGACCGCCCAGGTCAAGGCGGAGGTCGATATCTGCTGCACTTCGGCGAACGCAGTCGACGTCGTCGAATCCCTTGGCGCAAGCAGGGTCGTCTTCCTGCCTGATGAGTACCTTGGTCAGTGGGTCGCAGCCAATACAAATGTCGAGATCATTCAGTGGAAGGGCCGTTGTGAGGTGCACGAGCAGTTCACGAAAGCGGATGTCTTGAGCTACCGGGCCCAGTTTCCCGGGGTCAAGGTGATCGCGCACCCGGAATGTGACCTGCCGGTCCTCGATGCCGCGGACATGGTCGGGTCGACTGCCGACATGATCCGCTTCGTTGGTGATGAACGACCTGAGAGGGTGGTCATGATCACCGAGTGCTCGATGTCGGACAACGTCGCCGCCGAGTTTCCAGACGTCGAGTTCGTACGCACCTGCACTCTGTGCCCGCACATGAAGATGATCACCCTCGAAAAGATTCGTGACAGCCTGATACACCTCCAGCACCCGGTCGAGGTGGCGTCAGATGTTGCCGACCGGGCGCGCCGATCCGTCGAAAGGATGTTGGCGGTACGAAAGAGGATTCCAGCATGAAATCACGAGATGTGATTCGCACCGATGTTGTGATCGTTGGAGGAGGAGTCGCCGGCATGGCGGCCGCGTTGCACGCCGGACCGCGCCGCGTGCTCCTCGTGAGCAAGGCGGCGTTTTCAGTGGGTGGGTCGAGCCCACTCGCGCAGGGTGGTGTCGCAGTCGCGCTTGGCGCCGACGACTCGCCCCAGCTCCATGCCGAAGACACGCTTGCTGCGGGGGCAGGATTGTGCGATCCGGCCGTCGTGCGGGCGATCACGGCCGAAGCTCCCCGCCGAATCTCAGACCTCGTCGCGCTCGGCGCCTCGTTCGACCGCACGGGGACCGGCGCCTTCTCTCTCGGGCGCGAGGCTGCCCACCGGAAACGGCGAATTCTCCACGCAGCCGGCGACGCGACCGGCGCGGAGCTCGTGCGTGCTTTGGCGGCGGCGGTGTCCTCGGCGTCGCACATCGAGGTCATGGACCACCAGATGGTCGTCGACCTCCTGGTTGAGCGAAACCGAGTTGTCGGTGTGACCACGGTGGATCGAGATGGGCGTCCGCGATTCCTCAGCGCTGCCGGCGTCGTCCTGGCGACTGGCGGCATAGGACAGCTCTACGCCCGCACCACCAACCCCAATGGGGCAACGGGGGACGGTCTCGCCCTCGCCGCGCGGGCCGGTGCTCGGTTGTCGGGGCTCGAGTTCGTTCAGTTTCACCCGACTGCATTGTTTGACCAACGAGACCCTGCGGCACTGCTAACAGAGGCATTGCGGGGGGAAGGGGCGTTGCTCCTCGATGATCTGGGCGAACGATTCATGGTCGATGTGCACGAGCTTGCCGAGCTTGCGCCTCGGGACGTTGTAGCACGCACGATTGCAGGGCGTATGGCCGAAGGACGAAAGGTTTTCCTCGATACCACCGGCCTCGGGGCTACGCTTCGTCGGCGTTTCCCGACGGTGGTCGATCTGTGTGCGCAACGGGGACTCGACCCTCTGACGGATCTCCTCCCCATCAGTCCGGCAGCGCACTACCACATGGGCGGAGTGGTGACCGACCTCGATGGTCGTACTTCGATGCCCGGGCTTTGGGCGTGCGGCGAGGTGGGTTCGACCGGACTGCACGGTGGCAACCGTCTGGCCTCCAACTCGCTCATCGAAGCCCTCGTCGTCGGTGCGCGCTGCGGCGAAAGGTTGAGACAAGTATCGCCGTTGTCGCTGCAGACAGCTCGGCGTGCGGGTGACATCGAAGACTCTCCCTGGATCGATGGCGACCGGCAGCAGGAGACCGTTGCGAAGGCGGTGCGCCTCCTGATGCAGGACGCTGTGGGGGTCGAACGGAATGCCCGGGGCCTGCGGGAGGCGCGTCTGGAGCTGCAAAGGCTCAGAAACGACCTTGCCTCAGAACGGGGGGAACTCAACAACATGGTCATCTGCGGATCTCTGCTGGCCCGCGCCGCCGAGGCGCGTACCGAGAGCCGCGGGGCCCATTTCAGGGCAGACATCCCGTGCACCAGCCTCTGCTGGAGGCAAGACCTGACCTTCGAAGGAGAAACAATGATGCCTCCGCGTGCTGTGAGCAGGGCCGTCTGATGTTGATGGGAGCACACAGTGAGAACGGTTCAAGTGCGCATCGACGAGGAGTTGTACCTCTGCCGCGAGTGGTGTTCGAAGATATGGTTCGTAGGGCCTTACAGGAGGATCTCGGGCAGGCCGGCGACCTGACCACCGAATCTATCGTCGATCGTCGTCTGGCGAATGCGCGCATCGTCGCCCGTACCGGAGGTTCGATCGCCGGAGTCGATGTCGCAGCATTGGCCTTCGGGCTCCTCGATCCCGCCCTCGAGGTTGGTTTTCGTATTGAAGACGGCTGCGACGTGACAGCGGGGACCGAGTTGCTTCACCTCTCGGGGCCGGTTCGTGCGATCTTGAGTGCGGAGCGCACGGCTCTCAACTTCCTCGGTCACCTGAGCGGTATCTCCACGCTCACATCGCGATATGTTCAGGCTCTCGCCGGTCTGAAAACGCGAGTTGCCTGTACCCGCAAGACCACGCCGGGCCTACGCGCCCTCGAAAAGTACGCCGTTCGCTGTGGGGGTGGGTCAAACCACCGATTCAGCCTCGGTGATGCCATCCTGATCAAGGACAACCACCTCGCAGCGGTTGGCTCGATCGCCGAGGCGGTGGGCAGAGCCAGGCGGGCGGCCGGTCACACCGTCAAGATCGAGCTCGAGGTCGACACCCTCGAGCAGCTCGAACAGGCGCTCGCCGTCGCAGTAGATATCGTTTTGCTCGACAACATGGATGTGGTCACTCTTCGCGAGGCCGTGGGCATCGTCGATGGCCGCGCCGTGACCGAGGCGTCGGGCGGGGTCACTCTCGAAACCGTCAGGGCGATCGCAGAGACCGGCGTCGACTACGTGTCAGTCGGGGCGCTCACGCACAGCGCACCCTGCCTCGATGTCGGGCTTGATATGTAAGGTTGCTTTGACTCGTCTTGCCCTACACCTGATCCGTAGCCACTCTCTCGAGCCTGGTGAGCGGCCCGTCAAGTGCTTCGGGTGACGAAATGTCCACCGTCGCCTCCAGCCACCAGCTGTCGGCGCCTTGAGGGTCGAGCAGGCGTTGGATCACTTTCCAGTTCCTCTCGCTTTCCCGCGTGAAGATCGTCGTATCGGCGAGCCGGGCTGCGTGATCGAAGCGCAGGCTTTCGTACTGAGCGAAGTAGGGCGCCATCGCCTCTTCGAGGCCCTTGGCGGTCCACGCATCCATTCCGGATGGGGTGGATACGCAGGTCTCTGCTTCCTCCCAATCTCGGAGGGCGAGAGAGCGTACGAGTAGTCTCATCTCTGCCCGGACCCTCGAGCGCAGAGCGCGCTCGTCGTTTGCCAGCTCTTCGAGCGCCAGCAAACGGTGAGCGTCGGTCCGGCTGATTCCTTCCAGCTGAAGCTCGGGATGTACGAGACCTTCCCACTCTTCGATCAGGGAGGTGTCGACCCGTTCGATGACCGACCGAAGCCATCCGATGACGTCCCAGACCGCCTCATTTTTGTGATGGTCGGGGATGTTCTGATCGAGGGTCTTGTAAACCTGCGAAAGGTAGCGCAGGAGAATGCCTTCGGATCGTTGCAGACCGTACCTGCGAACGTACTCACCGAAGCTGAGGTACTCCTCGAGCATCTCGCGCGCGATAGATTTCGGGGCCACCAGATCTCCGCCGACCCACGGGTGGTCGGCGCGAAAGCGGTCAAAAACTATCTCCAGGTACTCACGACACGGTTGGGCGTAGTGCACCTCGTCGAGCTGGCGCATGCGCTCGTCGTACTCCACGCCTTCGGCTTTCAGTCGGTTGATGAGCTCGGTCTTGGCCTTTGACAGCTGGCTGCGCAGGATGACGACCGGGTCGTCGAGCACTGACTCCACCGCCGACAACAGATCGAGGGCGTAACCTTCGTGATCGTGATCGAGCCCCGATATCGCTTCCACCAAATACAGGGAAAGATTGTGGAAGAGCGAGAAGTCGACCTGAAGCTCTTCGTCTGAAACAACCCAGAGGTAGGGGCTCGAGGTGTCGCGAACCAAACGAATAATCCCGAGGCGGTAGAGCGACCGTACCAGCTCGGCTGCACGTTTCACCAGGCGGGCTTTGGAATTGCCGTCCTCGTGACAGTCGCGGATGACGGCCCGGATGGCGTCGAAGTTCCGGGCGTCCGGGTTGTTGACCGAAGCATCCCGCTGAATGAGGTCAAGGATCATTCCGTTCGTGAGTCTGAAGCTGGACTTGAGCGCTTCCGGTGGGCTCTGGATCATGCGCTCGAGGGTTTCCGCGGTCCACGAGACATCTCCATCCCGGCGAGAACGGGTCGGTTTACCTTTCGATCGTCGTTGCGGCTGACCTTTGCCTTCTTTGGCCTGAGCTTTCCGGCGGGCGATCGCTTCTTCGGGGGCCTGGCTGACGACCCAGCCGCGATCATCAAACCCTTTGCGGCCGGCCCGGCCCGAGATCTGCTGAAAGTCACGCACCTTCAAGTGGGTCACCTTCTGGCCGTTGAACTTCGCCAGTTTGGTGAACAGAACGGTCCGGATCGGAATATTGACGCCGACTCCGAGCGTGTCCGTGCCCGAAACGATCTTCAGAAGACCTTCCTGAGCGAGCTGCTCGACCTGGAGCCGGTACCTGGGTAGCAGGCCGGCATGGTGCACCCCGATGCCGAAGGACAAAAAACGTTTGAACTCCTTTCCGTATGGGGTGTCGAAGCGGGTGTCGCCGATAGCATCTCGGATGGCCGTACGCTCGTCGCGGCTGGTCAAGCCGGCCGAGGTCAGGCCCTGGGCGAGCTCGGCGCAGTCATTCCTGGTGAAGTTGACGATGTAAATCGGCGCCTGCTCCTTTTCGAGAAGGTCGGCAACGGTCTCGTGGAGCGGGGTTTCGCGGTAAGAAAACTCGAGCGGGACTGGGCGCTCGACCGAAGTGACTCGAGCGACGGTGACGCCCGTTCGCTCCTCGACGTGGCGGGCGATCGTATCCATGTTGCCGAGGGTGGCGGACATGAGCAGGAATCGGGTCTCGGGCAGGGTGATCAGTGGAACCTGCCACGCCCAGCCACGGTCGCGGTCGGCGTAGTAGTGGAACTCGTCCATCACAACATATGGGGCGTCGAGCGCTTCCCCCTTGCGCAGGGCCATGTTCGCCAGCACCTCGGCGGTGCAGCAGATGACGCTGGCTCCGGGGTTGATCGAAGCGTCTCCCGTCAGCATGCCCACATTCTCCGGGCCGAGATCATTGCAAAGGGCAAAGAACTTCTCGCTCGCCAACGCCTTGATAGGGGAGGTGTAGAACGAGACCTTGCCTTCGCACAGGGCCTTGAAGTGCAAACCAAGTGCGACGAGAGACTTGCCGGAGCCTGTCGGTGTGCTGAGCACGAGGTGGCGACCGGACATCAACTCAAGCAGGGCCTCCTCCTGCGCCGGGTAGAGGTCGAAACCGACGTCCGCCACCCAGCCCAGAAATGAGTCGAGGATCTCATCTGGATCGGAGGAGCCGCTTTGTGGTACACGTTCTGCAAGATTCTTCATTACGGCGCATTATAGTGGCGGCATGAAAAGTCTGCGCAGCCTGTTTGGCTCTTATCAGGGGCTGTTGAATCGAAAAGTACCGAAATCTTTCGGTTGTCTTGTCCTCGCCGTGCTTGTCATCGTCATCTGGGGCATCTTCGAAATCGAGGCCCAGCACACCGTGCTTGCGGGCCCGGTAACGATCTACCGCGACCCTGACCACCGCCTGCGGCCCAACGATCCCCGCGCGGGGACGAATGGGGATGGACTGCGGTCCGCGCTCGAGGCTGCCGACATTCCGGACTCGGCCTGCACGGTGCTCTTTGCCGGCGACTCTTTCGTTTTCGGGGTCCAGGTCGAGCGCGAGCAGGCCTTACCGCAACGATTCGAAGCCGGGTTGCGTGCGGTTGAGGGACTCGAGAGCACCCATGTCGTCAACGCCGCCTGGGAATCGGCCTCTCCGCTGCTCGCTTTGCGCCTGCTGCGCGACGTCGGGCCCGAGTACCGGCCTGACCTCGTGCTCTACGGCTTCGACATGACCGACTTCCGCGACGACCTGATGTACCGGAACCTCATCGACCGTCAGGGAGTCTACGCGCTATCGCACGTCGCGCCGGCGAGCTTGTGGCTTTTGAACCGTGGGGCTCGAGGTACGATGCCCGAGAGCGCCTATCAATGGCTGTTCCGCATGCCGACGGACCGCTTCTTCGCCATCAACCAAGCGCTGGACGACAGCCGTGAGTTCATGCTGGCGGCGTGGGACTCGCTGCTCGAGATCGACACCTTCTGCCGCGATGACCTTGGCGCCGACTTTCGCCTCGTCGTCCTGCCACGCAACTTCCAGTACAGCAACCGCGAGAGCCCTTCGAGCTGGGAGGCGGGGGAGTACCAGAACCTCGGCCCGCATGTGCTCGAACCCTTCCGTTTCTTCGCCGAACGGGCGAAGACCGCGCCTTTTCCGGTCCACTCCCTGCTGCCGGCCTTTCAGGGAACCAACATCTTCCCGACCTGCTTCACAGGGGATCCCCACTGGACCCCAGCCGGAACTCAGGTGGCTGCCGATGCCCTGGTCGAAATGTGCCTGCGTGAGGCGTGGATGAAGAGTTGCGCACGCGAGTAACACGGGTAGTGGCCGTCCGTCATCGGCCGAGGGAAGGGGGTCAGAACAGATCTCCCGCAGCGGCGCAGAGGACGCAGAGGGAATTCTTCTTTGAGAGCTGTTCCCTCCGGTGCCACACTCCGTCGCCAGGGCTTTCGAGTTTGTTTTCGATCTTCTTCCCGATTGTCGACACACGAGAGAAATGTCGATGGCGCGCAAATCCGCCGCTATGAAGGCGGTACGTCCCAGCCGACTCTCGAGGTCCTGTGCAAGCTCGCCATCGCCCTCAGCGTGAGCGCAGATGTGCTAGCGTTTAGCGAGGACGAGCGTCGGCCCCGCGGTGAGCAGATACTCAAGTTTGAAGCGGTCGAGGGTATGGAGGACGAGGAGAAGCGCGTCATGGTGTCGCTCATTGACGCCTACATCAAGAAGCACCGCATGGAGCGTCTGCTTGCGCAGTAGTACCTTGACCTCCTTGGCTCGGGGGTGACAGATGGGGATGGCTTCGCGGCTTGACGGTGAAGTCGCCTTTCAAGATCTCACTCACAGTTTCGAGGCGCTCCAAGAGGAGCGCAGCTCCCCTGTCCAGGTACGGAGACTGTTCGTGGACTTCCTGCGGTTTGCTGTCCAGCTGCCCTGGATTCTGGAGAAGGAGTTCAAGGCGATTACCGGCGAAAAGCCGTCATACAAGGGGTTTTGGGACACGAATGGCGTAACGAAGTGCTGCAAGGCGTTGCGCCACGTAAACGAGCATGATCTGCCGGTCAGGCTCAAGTGCGATGAGACAATCTCGGCCAGTCAGAGAGATCTTGTAGGGCCTCGGGCTCCGGCAGGGCGACGCCTTTCGTTACGGGCTGAGGGCCAGGCCATCGATCCGCTCACTGAGGAGCTGTCGCCGGGGATAGGGTTCTACCTGGCCGACGCTGACGGGGCAATTGATTTGACCAGGCCGGTGGCCACGAAACGCCGGACGGATTTCGTGATCGATGCGACTACCGAGCGAATCAAACGAGCGCTCGCACTGGCGCCGACCGCCGATGTCCATGATCTGAGTGCGACGTGTTACTCATCACTCAAGGCCCTGTATGAAGGCCATAGTGCTGGGCTCGCTCAACGGATATGAAGAAACGGAATCCAAAGACCACTCTGGCCCAGAGCGGGCCCGATGTCGACTGGATGAAGGTCGTGCAGGATGACATCGACCGAATGACGCGGCACCTTGCCGAGGCCGGTACACTCGAGAGTATTCAGGAGCACCTCCAGGAAATGGGGAGTTTCAAGCGACAGCTGATCGACCCGGTTGAGGAGCACCTGCATACGATGCAAAGGATCGGGGAGAGCGAGGGGTTTCAGAGCATGTTCGATGAAGCCAAGCGCATCGAAGCTCTTGTCCGCAACAATTCCCTTCCAGTGGATGCCATTCAGGAAATCGCAGACGGGATGCAGAAGACCATCGACAGCTTCAATCAGCCATTTGGCGCGGGATCGATGGCTGACATGGTGAGCAGTCTGTCACCGACATTCAACGTCCAGGAGTACGTTGCGTTCTTCGATTTCCAGCGGCTTCACACCTACATTGAGGATTTCGATGCTGAGGACGGGCCCGGGGGGCCGCCAGAAGGAACCGAAACCGACGACGAGGTGCTTTTCGAGGCGAGTATTCAAATCCAGAGCATCTCCGCGATCACGGATGCGTTGATCAAGTACTTCGCCCGTCATCCGAAAGAAATGCGGAAGATGCCTCCGCGGCGATTCGAGGAGCTCGTCGCCGAGCTGGTCAGCGAGTTTGGTTTCGATGTCGAGCTCACGCCAGCGACTCGCGATGGCGGACGAGACGTCATTGCGGTCAAGCACGACGTGTTCAGGACGCGTCATCTGATCGAGTGCAAACGGTACTCGAAGGACAACCCGGTGCGCGTTCACGAGGTGCGTGCCCTTTATGGTGTCCTGGCCAGCGAAAACGCATCCCAAGGCGTCATGGTGACAACGAGCCGCCTTACCTCCGACGCCCAGGCCTTCGTCGAGACCAATCGATGGCGGCTCGAGTCAAAAGAGTTAGCGGGTCTCAAAGAGTGGATTCTGGAATACCTCAAGAAGAAATCGACCCGGGGGCGGAAGCCCCCGGGGTGATCAGTCAAAAATCGGCTGGTCTGCCAGGTTCCGTTTGAAGGGGAAAGGTGAATTACACCGTTGCCGACCCCCGATCCCTGAACTAATCTTTGTCGATTTTTGCCTCGCGGTCACCCTTCTTTGGCAAGTCAGCGGCGTCGCTTCGCCGAGTCCCGATCCGAATCCAGCAGAAAACTGCTGACCCAGTGCCGATGAGAAACAACATTGCGATCCTGCCAATCTCCAAGTCCGATGGTAGGGATTCGGCAGAAGGAAACACCAGCATCCGAATCAGAAACCCAATGGACATAATTGAGATGAGAGACGAGATAACTGCTGTAAGAAAAAGCTCTTTGTTTGAAACAGCCCTAGACATCTTGGTACCTCATGTATTCTTTGTCAGCCCGCAATCAACACTCGTCACTACGGTGACCGCGCCCGAAGCCCATTCTAGGTCCCAGGCTCCGCCCACACCCAACCTCCTCCTTCTTTCCGAAACAGGTGCTCATTTACCCGTTGCGCCTTGCCGGTGTCCTCAGGAGACGAGAAGAAACCTCCTATGGCCCAGTCGAGTATGATCTGCAACGGAACCGCAAAAGCTGAGTTTCCACCGGTGATCGCAGTAGCAAGACCCCCAGATATTCCTTGTCCGATCGCAGAATACGACGCCCCCTCGGATGGCATCGAGTTACCTGTGATTAGGGAATTGGAGGTCAACGAAGCTACTGTGTTCGAAAGAAACGCCTTCGCTGGCGACGGGACCGGTACCGCACCGAAGGGCGTCGCAGCCGAGATAGACAATAGATTGCTTCGGATCTGTTGGTCGACAGGCTGAGAACTTGTGAGACTAGGCTTGATCGATGTCCACGAGCTAACCCCAGCGGCTAGTAACATGCCCTCGGCCGCTGCCGGGGAAAAAAGGTAAACAGCTCCAATAATTGCCGGGCCAGCCGTGAGGGCGACCAACGGAGCTAGGAGAGAATAGGTCATTGCGCCCTGTTCCGGGGTAGCATCCCCCACCATGAAGGGCTTCTTCCCGAATGCTCCGCCCGTCATCGTGTTTGGTACGTCTAACATCATACCCGTCGGATCGACAAACCCGACCGGATTGTTCTCGACATAAGAGTACCGATTCCAGGATTGCGACGACCCTGTACTCCCCAGCACCGGATCGACCGACACAAACCGCGCGAGCTGGTTTGAGTAGTAGCGCTGATGCATAAAGTCCAGCTCACTGGAGCCGTCTCCAAGGTCCCTCTCGTGCCCCGTGAAAAGGTGAGGTGTCCCTGGGATACCCGTATGCCCGTCCAGGGCACCGAAGGGTAGGTATTCGTACTCGTCGATGATGTTGCCCGTTTCGTCAAACAGCACCCTCGTGCTTCCGAGGTGGTCTGTGGCGACGTTCCAGATCTC
>CAZCEX010000007.1:0-22329 GCA_964497785.1 uncultured Thermoanaerobaculia bacterium
TGTGCATCTCGTCGAAGTCGTCGCCCCACTTGGCGTGACCCTCGTCCTTGACCTGCTTCTTGGAGTTGTCCCACGCGCCGCCGGCGTTGGATTGGAAGATGGCGAGGCAGACGCCGGAGATGGTCACACCGATGAGCAACCCGCCGAGCATGTCGACGGAGTAGAGGCCGACAATGACCGGCGCCAGGATAGCCATGAGCCCAGGCGCAACCATCTTATGGATCGCCGCGGATGTGGCGATCTCAACACACTGCGTATATTCGGCTTTGCCGTCGGCGGCGTCGATGATCGCCGCCTCCTCTGCGTTCGGCTCACGCTCTTCCGACTCGGCTTTCTGCGCAGCGATGAGCGCAGGCCGCAACTCGGGAATATCACGGAACTGGCGACGAACTTCCTGGATCATGTCGCCGGCCGCTTTGCCGACCGCAACCATGGCCATGGCCGAGAAACGGAAAGGCAGCATGCAGCCGATGAGCAGGCCGACCAGCACGTAGGGGTCGGCGGCGTCGATGTTGACCTCGCCCTTCATCTTGGTGAGGAAGGCGGCGGTCAGAGCAAGAGCGGTCAGAGCGGCGGAACCGATCGCGAAGCCCTTACCGATCGCGGCGGTGGTATTGCCAACCGCGTCGAGCTTGTCGGTGCGTGCCCTGATGTCGCGGCCGAGCTGCGCCATCTCTGCGATACCACCCGCATTGTCGGCAACTGGGCCGTAGGCGTCAGTCGCAAGCTGGATGGCAAGCGTGGAGAGCATGCCGAGCGCTGCGAGGGCAATGCCGTAGAGGCCGGCGAAGGAGTAGGCGACGAGAATCGCCGCACTGATGACCAGAACCGGGAAGGTTGTGGAGTTCATGCCGACCGCGATGCCCTGGATGATCGTCGTCGCAGGACCGGTCTTCGATGCGTTGATGATCGACTCGAC
This sequence comes from uncultured Thermoanaerobaculia bacterium, assembly GCA_964497785.1. GTDB lineage: Bacteria > Acidobacteriota > Thermoanaerobaculia > Thermoanaerobaculales > Sulfomarinibacteraceae > CAZCEX01. The sequence continues at coordinate 920 of CAZCEX010000007.1, forward strand.
CGGTTTCTTCTCGGTGGCGGTGTAGTACTCGGTGATTACGCCGACGGCGATACCGGCGGCCAGACCCGCCACTACGGCAATGGCGAGACCCCACCACTCAAAAGTATTTGTTTTCTGGGTGAGCAGATCGACAACCGTGACCCCGCCCGCGGGGATGAGCCATTTGATGGCAAAGACTGTTGCCACGACCATCAGGATGCCGGCGCCGAAGGTGCCACGGTTCAGCCCCGTTTGCGGGTTGCCGCCTTCTTTGGTGCGCACCAGGAAGAACCCGATAATCGATGCCAGGAGACCGACGATGGTGATCGCCATCGGCAGGTAGACGCAGTACATGCCGGCGCCGGGCTGCACGGCCTCGAGACCGGTGTACCAGGCTGCACCAAGAATCATGGCCGAGATGATGGCGCCGATGTAGGACTCGAACAGGTCGGCGCCCATACCGGCTACGTCGCCGACATTGTCGCCGACGTTGTCTGCGATCGTCGCCGGGTTCAGAGGATGATCTTCAGGGATTCCAGCTTCGACCTTGCCGACGAGGTCCGCGCCGACGTCGGCGGCCTTCGTATAGATGCCGCCTCCGACGCGCGCGAACAGAGCGATCGAGGACGCGCCGAGGGAGAAGCCGGAGAGGATGTTGAGCACCAGCATCATCGCCGTCTCAGAGGTGAAGGCAGCCGGGTACATCCGGGTGTAGAGGATGAAGAGCGAACCAAGCCCGCCGAGGGCGAGTCCGACCACCGACAGGCCCATGACCGAACCACCGACGAAAGCGACCTGCAGAGCTTCGTTGAGACCCTTGCGTGCCGCACTCGCGGTTCGGATATTGGCAGCCGTTGCGGTCTTCATGCCGAAGAAGCCGGCGAGACCCGAGCACAAGGCGCCGAGCACGAAGGACAGCGCGATGAATGCGTTGGTATCTTCGGCTACGAAGTGGTTCGTTACGCCGAGCAGAATCGCCACCGCGACGACGAAGATCGCGAGCACGCGGTACTCAGCCGACAGGAACGCCATCGCACCTTCGGCGATCCAGCCGCCGATCTTCTTCATGCGATCGTTGCCTGCATCCTGGCGCTTCACCCACGAAGCGCGACGGTAGGCATAGATCAGCGCGAGCACTGCCATTGCGGGTACAAGATAGATCAAATAGACTGGTTGCACGGGATCCTCCTTCTCCTCAAACCAAAATGAAAAACCGATGGGGCCGGGCGCCTCATGATCGCAGCATGATACACGTTTTTCGATAAATGATCGTCACATTGTGAAAAATAATACGAGTCTTTCCTACAAAGGATTCGAGGGCTATCGAGACCCGGATTCAGGATAGAAAATTGATAAAAATGGAGACTTCTTTGTCTTCGCTCTATGATCAGGTGTGAACCACCCGGCCACGTACAACGTTGCAACTCCTGGAGGTCGGGCGCCGTATACGAAAAGACCCGGGAGAGTGGGCTGTCAACAGCCTGACATCTGCATCCATCGATGGTCGCAGCGGTCGATGGCGGGGACTATGGAGGAGACGCGAAATGTCGAAGGCAAAAGTTACAGCGGCCGCTGTCGTACTGACAGCGGTTCTCGGGATAGGGTGTGGTGGTAACGAATCCGAGGTACGAACGTTCGACCAGGGAGGCGGCAAACCCGACGAGGAGCGCAAGGTCGAGGCCATTCCGGTCGAGGTCGAGCCGCTCACCACCGGTCGCATCGAGTCCACGCTCCGGTTCTCGGCCACCCTGGAAGCGGAGCGCGATGTCCAGGTCTTCGCCGAGGCGACACGACGGGTCGAGTCTCTACTGGTCGAAGAAGGCGACGCCGTGCGCAAGGGGCAGGTGCTCGTTCGCTTGCAGGACGATGCGCAAAGATCGGCCGTCGCCAAGACATCCAGCCAGCTCGATCAGCGGCAGCGGGAGTACGAGCGCCAAAAGAGCCTCTTCGAACAAAAGCTGGTCAGCGAGCAGGTCTTCATCGATGCCGAGTACCAGCTCGACCAGGCCCGCCTTGCGAACGACGACGCACAAAGAGAGCTCGGCTACACCGAGGTCCGCGCTCCGATCAACGGCGTCGTCACCGAGCGGCACGTCAACCTCGGAGATTTCGTTACGGTGAACCAACCGGTCTTTCGCGTAATCGACTTCGACTCGATCGTTGCCCGCATCTTCGTCCCCGAGCACGTCCTGTCGCAGCTCGATCGCGGCCAACAGGCGCGACTCACTGCCGACGCCCTCGGCGGCCTGGTCTTCAGCGGCTCGATCGATCGCATCGCACCGGTGGTCGACCCCGGCACGGGAACCATCAAGGTCACAGTTGCAACACCTCGTCAAGAGGGCCTGCGACCCGGCATGTACGTCCAGGTCGAGCTGGTGACGGCAGTCCACGAAAACGCCGTCCGTATTCCCAAGAAAGCGCTGGTCTACGACAACGATCAGGTGTACGTCTTCCGCCTCGGCGCCGAGCGCACGGTTGAGAAAATCCCAGTGTCCATCAACCTGCAGGACAGCGACTTTGTGGAACCTGGTGGCGGAATCAACGCCGGAGATCAGATCGTCATCGCCGGCCAGTCGGGGCTCAAGGACGGCGCCACCGTGCGCCTGCCGGGGGATCCAGAACCTGACGAAGAATCCGAGGACGACAACGGTAACGATGACGGTGAAGGTGACGATGACGATTCTGGAGAAGCTGAGGACACAGAGTAATGACTGAGCCGACCCCCAGCACGCAGCCGCCGGCAGCAGGCCACGGGGAAAACGGCGGCGCCGGACTCAGGCTCGCGGCATCCTTCATCACGGATCGCCCAGTCGCGGTCACGATGGTCTTCCTGGCAGCCGTGGTCTTCGGTTATTTCTCATACGGCCGGCTGCCGGTCACCCTCATGCCCGAGCTCTCCTACCCGACCCTCACAGTGCGGACCGAGTACCCGGGCGCCGCACCGGAAGAGGTCGAGAACGACGTCACGCGTCCGCTCGAAGAGGCGCTCGGGGTCATCAGCGGTCTGCGGAGGATTTCTTCGGTCTCCCGCGCCGGTCTGTCGGATGTCGTGCTCGAGTTCTCGTGGGGAACCCGGATGTCCGATGCAATTCAGGACACGCTGGAGAAGCTCGATCTGGTCTTTCTCCCCGACGAGGCGGAACGTCCCCTGATTCTTCGCTTCGACCCGTCGCTTGACCCGGTCATGGAGCTCAGTCTCTCCGGAGAGGGCCAGAAGTATGAGGGCGAAGAGGGTTTGCGACGGCTCCGTCGAATCGCCGACCTCCAGATCAAGCGAGCCCTCGAACCGATCAAGGGTGTTGCCGCGGTCCGAGTGCGCGGCGGACTCGAAGAGGAGATCGAGGTCCGGATCCAGCGTGACCAGCTCCGGCGTACGGGCGTGCCTATCGAGCTCGTCATCAACCGGCTGCGGCAAGAAAACGTCAACGTCGCCGGCGGCACGCTCACCGAAGGCCGGATCGAGTACATGGTCCGCACGCTCAACGAGTACACCAGCCTGGAGCAGATTGCCGACACCATCGTAGAGGTCCGCGAGGACCGGCCGATCAGGATTCGTGACCTCGGCGAGGTCGTCTGGAGCCACAAAGAACGGCAGATCGAAACCCGAACCGAAGGTCAGCTCAGCGTCCAGGTCGAGATCTTCAAGGAAGCCGACGCCAACATCGTCGCCCTCGCCGAACGAGTGCGCGCCAGATTGGGAGAGGTCCAGGCGCCCGGAACAGAACCAGAGGATGAAGGCGCGCCCCAACCGGCCCGCGGGTCCGCACCGCCCACAGGGCTCGCTCAGGAGCTCTTCAGCAACGAGGGTGCTTTGCTGAAGGTCGTCGCCGACCGCTCGATCTTCATCGCCTCCTCCGTGGCAGAGGTTCGAAACACCGCGATCTATGGGGGACTACTGGCGATCCTCGTATTATTCCTATTTCTCAAACGTCTGCGGCCGACGATCATCATCGCCGTCAGCATCCCGGTCTCCCTGCTCGTGACCTTCGCTCCGCTCAACATCATGGACATCTCGTTGAACATCATGTCGCTCGGCGGTCTCGCGCTCGGCATCGGGATGCTCGTGGACTCCTCCATCGTGGTCCTCGAGTCGATCTCCCGCTGCCAGAACGAGGGTGACGGCCTTCGAGCAGCCGCTATCAGGGGCACCAGCGAGGTGCGCATGGCAGTGGCCGCCTCGACCTTCACCTCGATCGCCGTGTTCTTCCCGATGGTCTTCGTTCAGGGGGTCGCGGGCCAGGCTTTCGGCGACCTCGGCCTGGCGGTGGTGATTTCTCTGCTCGCGTCCCTGGTCGTCGCGCTGTTCCTGATCCCGATGCTGGCCAGCCGGCAAGGGCTGCGAACGGACACTCTGGCCGCCGACCCTCGTTCTTTGATACCAGCGCGATCGATCCGCATGACCATGGGCGACGTCCGCGCTCTACCGTGGTGGGCGACGACCCTCCTCGCGCCATATCTGCTCGCCCGAACGATCTTCGGCCTGGCGCTCGAGATCATCACCGGCGCACTACTTGGATTGACGAGCCTCGTCCTGATCCTCTGGAGAACTGTCCTGAAGCCGGTGTTGGCACGGGTTTTTGGCCTCCTCCTGGCCCTGCCCGTCACCCTCGTTGACGGTCTGCTCCGCTGGCTCGGCACAGTCTACCCGCGCCTGATTCGAGGCGCCCTGGCACGCCCCACGCCAGTCTTTGCCCTCGCTCTCATCACTCTGGCGGCAACAGTGATGCTCGTGATGCGGCTCGACTCGGAGCTTCTGCCCGAGGTCCACCAGGGCGAGTTCACCTTCGAGGTCCAGCTCCCCGTCGGCACCCCGCTGGAGAGCACATCGTCGATTCTGGGACCTGTCGAAGAGGCCCTGCTCGAGGAGCGAGAGCACGTCCAGGCTCTCATCCTCACCCTCGGCTTCGATCCCGAAACCTCGCAACGTTCCGACGAGGGCGAGCACACCGCTCGCTTCAAGGTCATTCTCGACAGGGCCGACCCCGAAATCGAGGCGAGCGTCATCGAGCGCCTACGCAGCAAGCTGGAACGTCTGCCCGATGTCAATGCCCGGGTGGTGAGACCGGTCCTCTTTTCATTCAAAACCCCGATCGAGGTCGAGATCCACGGCGACAACCTCGTCGAGCTTCGCCGCAGAGCAGAGCAGGTCCGAACGGTCATGGCCTCGCTCCCGCAGCTCACCGACGTCGAGACCACCCAACGGGCCGGCGCCCCCGAAGTTCAGATTCGATACGACCGCGAGCAGCTCGCCCGCTACGGGTTGAACGTCGCCCAGGTCGCAGAGCGGGTGCGCGACTCCGTCAAGGGCAAAGAAGCCACCCTCTACAATCTCGGCGACCGCCGGGTTCCGATCATGGTCCGATATCAAGAATCAGACCGTTCGCGGGTCACCCAGGTGCGCGACTTCGTCGTCAACCCCGGCACGGATCGCCCGATCCCGCTGTCGGCAGTTGCAGCCGTGGAGCTCGCAGAGGGCCCGTCGGAGGTCCGCCGGGTGGACGGCCGCAGAGTCGCTCTGGTGACCGCGAACCTGGCTCAGGGGTCGCTCGGCGGCGCCGTGGCGGCCGTCGATGCAACCCTGTCCACACAGATCGACTGGCCCGACAACATGACCTTCTACATCGCCGGTCAGAACCGTGAGTGGCAGAAGAGCCGCGCCTCTCTCCTGCTCGCCCTCGGCCTGTCGATTTTTCTCGTCTATGTGATCATGGCGATCCAGTTCGAGAGTCTCGTGCAACCGATCGTCATCATGGTGACCATACCGCTCGCCCTCTTCGGCGCCGCGGTCACCCTCAACCTGCTCGGGATCTCGCTCTCCGTGGTCGTATTCTTGGGGATGATCATGCTCGCAGGCATCGTCGTCAACAACGCAATCGTGCTCATCGACTACATCAATACTCTTCGGCGACGCGGTGTCGATCGCGATGAGGCCGTCGTGACAGCCGGATCGGTGCGCCTGCGCCCCATCTTGATGACCACCGCCACAACCGCCCTCGGCCTGCTGCCGATGGCCCTCGGTTTCGGCGACGGCGCTGAGCTACGCAGCCCGATGGCCGTGACCGTGATCGCAGGGCTGGTCGCCTCGACGGTGCTCACCCTACTCATCATTCCCGCCATCTACGTGCTCTTCGACCGTCTCACCGAGAGGGTGCTCGGTCACGAACCCCTGGCTGCCAAGGAGGAGTGGTCGATATGAGCTCACCGCGGCTCAGCCGGTTCGAGGAGATCCTGCCGCGGCTTTCTCTCGGCCGTCGGGTGACCGTGCTGGTTCTGCTCGCCACCCTCGTGGTCGTCGGCGTTGTTTCAACGCTCGGCATTCCACTTGAACTCATTCCGGCCGGCTTCACCCCACCATTTCTGGCAGTTCAGGTCCCGTGGCGAGACGCCCCCCCACAGGAAGTCCTCGAAAAGGTCGTTCTACCCCTCGAGGAGGAGCTCTCGACCGTTCGCGGCATCGATGCAATGTATTCAAGTGCCCGGCGGGGTTTTGGGCGCGTATTCCTCAACTTCAAAAACGGCACCAATATGGATATCGCGTATCGCGAGGTCCGCGACCGCGTCGAACGCGCCCGCAGTCGTTTGCCGGACGATGCCGATCGCATCTTTATTCGTAAGGAGGATGCCTCCTCCATCCCGGTCTACGTGCTCGGCATTACGTACGACTCAACAATCGGCAACCCCTACCAGCTATTTCAACGCGAGATCGTGATGCGCATCGAGCGGCTCGACGGCGTCGCGTCGGTCGAAATGAACGGACTCGAGGAGCCGGAGATCTACATCGAACTCGACCGGACGCGAACCGAGAGCGCCGGCCTGAACATCTACGAGATTGCCCAACAGCTCGGCGCCGACAACTTCACCATGGCTTCAGGGGACGTGCGCTGGGGGGGGCGCAAGCTCTTGCTGCGCTCGGTGGCGCGTTTTGCCGATCTCGAGGACATCCGCAACCGCCAGCTGTCCCCTCACGTGCGCCTCGGCGACGTTGCCGATGTGCAGTTCAAACCCCCCAAACAGATGTACCGGGTGCGCGCCAACTCCAACCCGGCCGTAGCCATGATCATCCTCAAGGAGGGTCAGGCGAATACGCTCGAAGTTGCGCGCCGAATCCAGGACGAGGTCGAGGCGATGGAGGCGAACCCCCGCCTCCAGGACGTCGGCCTCGTACCCCTGTTCGACCAGGGCCAGGTGATCCGGGAGAGCCTGCAGACCCTGATCGACGCCGGAAAGATCGGCGGGTTGTTCGCCGCATTGGTGCTCTTCTTCTTTCTCCGCCGGCTGCGCATGACCCTGATCATCGCCCTGTGCATCCCACTCTCCCTGCTCGTCGCCCTGACGACAATGTTCTTCGCCGGGGAGAGCCTCAACATCCTCTCCCTGCTCGGCCTGATGATCTCGGTGGGCCTGCTCGTAGACAACTCGGTGGTGGTTGCAGAGAACATTCATCGTTTGCACCGTGAAGGCATGCCTCGGCGTCAGGCCGCCATCCAGGGCGCCGGCGAGATTGCTCTCGCGGTCACGACCGCCACCCTGACCACGGTGATCGTCTTCGTGCCCGTCTCCCTCGTCGAAGGCCAGGCTCAGTTTTTTCTGATGCGACTCGCACTGCCAATTTCGGTAGCCCTGCTCGCTTCACTGGGCATAGCCGGCTTCTTCGTACCCCTGTCTGTCTATTTGACCCTCACCAACGGCACGGTCCGAAGCGGTGCCATTCGGCGGGCCTACGAGTCCTTCACGACATTCCTCGGACACCTTTACGAGATCAGCCTGGGACGACTCAACCGCGGCTATACCAGGCTCCTTGGGTTCTTCCTCGATCGCCGCCTGGATCTTCTCGTCGGTTGTCTCATCGTCTTTGCGGCCACCATGGGCATCTCCCAGAAGCACATCAAAGTCGTCGAAATGCAGGAGGAAGAGCGCTCCGGGTTCGAGATCGACGTGCGTTTGCCACAGGGTATGACGCTTGACGAGGCGGAGACCTTCTTCCTCGAGTGCGAGCAGGTCGTCGAGGGCCTCCAGGACGAGCTCGGACTCGCCGGTTGGTTCCTTTTCCACGGCACGCGCCACGGCGAGGTCCAAGGCTTCTTCGACAACCCACGCACAGTCAAGATATCACCCAGGGTGGCAACAGAACGTGTGCTCGAGGAGTTACCTCAGAAGCCCGGAGTGACGTACTACACCGGCCAGGAGAGCCAAGGCGGCGACACCGGCGAGCAGGTTGCGGTCGTGACCCTGTGGGGCGAAGACGCCGGCCAGCTCGAGGAGACTGCCGAGAACCTGGAACCGATTTTCCTGAAGATCCCGGGCGTGCTCGGGCTCAAGTCGGCAGCCGACCCACCACCCAACGAGCTCGGCCTGGTCGTGGACCGTGAGCGGGCGCAACAACAACAGATCAACCCCCAGGTGGTCGCAGGGGTGGTCGGCTACGCCCTTCGAGGCCAGCAGCTCGCCCGATACCGCACAGGCGGCGAGGACATCCCGGTCCGGGTGCGCTTTCGAGAGGAAGACCGTGAAACGCTCAGCCAGCTCGAGGATTTCTACGTTCCGACCGGGAGCGGCGCCTTCGTGCCCTTGTCAACGGTCACCAGGGTCGATCACCTGCAGGGTGTGCAGCACATCTTCCGGCGCGACAAACGCACCCAGCGGACCTTGACCCTGGAGCTCGAGGAGGACTCCGAGAAAGAGGCCCGTCGGCGTATCGCCGCGATCCAACAGCAGATCAACCTACCGGAGGGCATCCGTTTCGGCGACGCGCTCACCCGAGTCCGTCTCGGCGGACCCGACGAAGATCTCGATGCGATGAAGTTCGCGATCGGCCTGTCGATCGTCTTCATCTACCTGCTGATGGGGTTCCTTTTCGAAAGCGCAATCCTGCCGCTGTCGATCATCACGACCATTCCCCTCGCCAGCATCGGCGTCATGTGGGTCCACCTGCTCGTCGGTTACGACATCGACATGCTCGGCGTCGTCGGCATCGTGCTGCTCATCGGCGTCGTCGTCAACAACGGCATCGTTCTGGTGGACTACGCCAACCGTCTGCGCGAGGCCGGCGCCGAGCGCCGGGAGGCACTGCTCCTGTCGGCCGGCCGGCGCTTCAGACCGATCATGATGACCGCCTTGACCACCATCTGCGGCATGATCCCCGTCACCCTCTCCGGCGCCACCTCGATCGGCCTGTCCTATACCTCGTTCGGCCTCACCCTCATCGGCGGGCTGACGACCGCCACCCTGCTCACCCTGCTCGTCGTCCCGGTCTTCTATACCTTCTTCGAAGACCTCGGATTATTGGCCTCGGGTTTGGTGAAGCGGGCGTGGAAGGGCCGGCAGGCGGCCGAGGTCGGATGAACGAACGCTTCTGCGACCCCTGAGGTAGTGCGCCTTCAGGCACCCGCCAAATCGACCCCCTCACCGTCTCAGAAGTCTCCCGATGGCGCAACGCCCTCGAATTATTTGACTTCTTGTGACATGAAATATATTATATAATAAATATAAGTTTTGATGGTGAAATACTAAATATCGACAAAAGCCTACTAGAGGCACGGTGCGGGTCGCCCTCAACACTGACTGGGGGTTGAAATGAGCCAGAAAATCGATCCGGGTTTCGTCATCGGCTGCATTTACGATGCCGTGTCTGAGCCGGGCGGCTGGGACACAGCGCTCGAAGCCGCCCGTGCGATGACGGAGGTCGATGCGATGCTGCTGGTATACGGCTACCCACCGACTAGCGATCTCCGCCTTGCCGGGACGGCCGGCTTCGAAAAACACTCCTTGGAAATGAACGCTGGCAATCACCTCAATGACGACGCATTGATCCGTGAGTCGATGAATGCACCGGCCGGGGTCATCGTATCGAGTGGTCGTTCGCTACAACGAGAGGCCTTTGTGAAGACCAGCCTCTACCGCCAACTCCTCCGCCCGAGCCACCTCGATCACATCGCCGGCGCTGCGGTGCTGAACACCAACGAGATTCATGCGTCGGTGTGGATGGCTCGCTCGGACAGCCCGGTCGATCTCTCGGCGCACGACACGCTCGCCTTTTCGAGCCTGTTGCCCCATTTCACACGAGCCATGAAGGTTTTTCACCGTATCCGCCAGGCCGAGTCGCGTACCGAGATGGCTGAGGGCGCGTTCGACCGATTGGCCGTCGGGGTTGTGCTTCTCGACGTCAGAGGCGCCCCCGTCATGGTCAACCGCGAAGCTGAAAAAATCGCCGCCATGAAGGACGGCTTCCTCGTCCTTGGAAATAGGCTGGCGGCTGACAGAATGAAGGATACAATCAAGCTGCGCGACCTCATCCGTCGGGTCGGATGCAACGGCCCAGAGCGTACCCGGGTCGCAGCCGGCACAGTTCGCTTGGTAAGACCTTCGGGGATGCCTGATTTCCACGTCGTCGCGCTTCCGCTTCCGAAGAGGTGCCAGCCCGTCGACGGCAGCGGTGCCGTCACCATGCTCTGTATCACCGACCCCGAAAAACCACAGAATCTGGTGGACTGTCTCTTCGGCAGTTTCTACGGCCTCACGGATGCCGAAGTCCGTCTGGTCACGAAACTCCTGGAGGGCGGCGGCCTCACCGCCGCAGCGGAGAAGCTCAGACTCTCTCGCAATACCGTGCATTCCCAATTGGCCAGTGTTTTTCTGAAGACCGACACCAGGAGCCAGAGCGAGTTACTGACGCTTCTTCTCACCTGTGTTGCGCCTGTCGAACCCCCCGACGAAACCTCCGGGTTTCACATGCCGGCGGTCGATCCGGGATAGATCCTCGAATGGTCAGCGCTGAGCACCGAACAACAAGTTCAGCTCGCGGTTGAGCGCTACTCGATGGAGCCCGATTTCAAGATCGCGATCATCGGCAAGGGCATCTATACGAGAGACGAAATGATCGTCGAAATCAAGGAGCAGACAGATCTGGGGAAATGGATTCTCCGAGCGGAGATCGGATACTGTGACGAGCTGTCCCGTTCACTGCCCGGCGGTCCGTTCCGGCCGTGGCCGGATGTTCCGAGCCGGAGATATGAACGTCCATTCCCGTGGGAAGAGTGGCCGCCCTTCAGGAGGAGAAAGCCCTGCATCTGGGCCAAAATCAGGACGAGCGTCATCTTCTGCGAGAACACCACCGACAGTGTCACGACTCCGTTCGCGAACTATCGCATGGCCAATGTACACTCCGTTTTTCAAGCCAAAGGATTCGGCGTCACGGTGCTCAGTGGGACCCAGGACACCCGAGCCGAGTTCGTGCAGGCCGTGAAGAACAACCTGGTTGTCTACATCAGTGGAGTCGGCCACGGCTCGTATACCTGTTACACGGGCCATTGGAGCGACCGCATTCTCGAAGTCGGTCAGTACGACGCAAGCGAAGTCGACGGCAAGGCATTTCACTTCCTGAGCTGCCAGACGGGAGCTCAGCTCGGCCCCGACACGACCAACCACGGTGCGAAGGCTTACGCTGGGTACAACGAAAACTTCGTTCTGCAGTGGGATGATCCGGGTACACCCGCGGTTGACGAGTTCGAGTTGTTTGCGCGGTGTGACTCCACCTTCGACCTCCAGATGGCCAATGGCGCCACGGCCCAGGACGCCTATGATGCGACGATTCAGGCGTTCAACGCCGCCATCAACGAGGTGCCGAATCAGACTGCGGCAACCTATCTCACCTGGGACCGGGATCGCCTCGTCCTGCACGGAGACCCGGCGACCAAGATCCTGCCGTATCGCAATATCAAAATCTGCTTCCCGATCGTGCGGCCTCTGGCAAACGCCCTTGTCGAGTATGGCGAGATCGAAGACTGATATGTCACAGGGGGTGGCGGCCGCCCGGAAGACCGGGCGGCCGCCGGTCCATTCTCCGAGCGGCAGACCGAGAGGTTACGATGTGAGCCACGCACCACCCTTGGGGAAGAGCTATTCTGACTGGGGAGAGAGACGATGCCGCTGCCGGAAATCAAGGATCGAGACCGCGCGAAGCCGCTCTGCTATGACCCCGAACGGGAAAAGTTCATCGTATTTGATGAGATCGTCTCCGGCCAGGAGAAGATCGTTTCGCCCGACCAGCTGTCGGATGACGATCTCAAAAAATTGGTGATCGAGAGGTTGGCATCCGGCCCGGATTTTTCGGTGCAGGCCATGAGCGGCCCACCGATGTCACGCAATGACGTCATCGTCGCGGTCGAACAAGATCAGAGCTTCGGCCAGTTGACCCTCGAGGCTGAGAAGTCATACCTTCGCCGCATCCTCATCGAAATTGAGCACGCCCTCAACCCGCCCTGACCCGTACCAAGCAACTTTCTACGGCTGGGCGATAACCATCAACGAACGCGCTCTCCTGCGCGCACAATCAACCGCCGAACGGAGACTGTCGGCATCGAGCGCCCCGAAGGTCTCGTCGAGAACGACCAGGTCGGCCCCCTGCAGGAGCACCCGCGCCAAAAACACCCGGCTGCGTTCGCCGTGGGAGAGCTGCCATGCGGTGTCGCCGACCATCTGCATCAAGCCGGAGGGCATTTTCTCCAACAGATCACCGAGGCCGAGCTCACGGCACACCGCTCCGGCTTCCTCGAGGTCGGCTGCGGTCGGCGGCCAGCCACGCCCCATGAGCAGGTTGAAAGCCAGGGTCTCGGTGATGACGTGGTTTTCGTGAAATTGCGGCGCCAGTGCGACGTTGCTGCGCCACTGCCGTTCTCCGAGAGTCTGTACATCCCGACCTCGAAGCAGCAGAAGACCCGCCTGGGGACGACGAATCCCGGCCAGTAACGAAGCGAGTGTGGACTTCCCACCGCCCGAGTCGCCGGTAACCAGCAGTCGTTCTCCGGCAGCGATGCGCAGGTCGAGACCCGAGAGGATAGCGAGATGCCTCCCTGGGTGACGAAAAACCAGGTCGCGGGCGTGCAACAAGGGCTGTCCGTCGTCTGCCACACCCAGGGCTCGGACCTCCTCCGACGACGACCCGGCCGAGACGCCAGAATGAAATATCGACGCCACGCTCTTCCACCCGATGCGCGCACCGATGATCCCGTTGAGACCATCACACAACCTTCCCAGTGCCTGCGATCCGAGGATGATCCCACCCACCGCAACGGCGATGCTGCCGGTGGAGGCGTTGCCGGACACCACAGGCACGGCCAGTCCGACCAGGCCGAGAAGTCGCCATCCGGAAGGCACAAGACCGACCGCCGGACCCAGGCGGTCCAGAGCCCGCGCGCCCTCCAGACACGCGTCAAGGAGCTCATCCTCACCATCATGTCTTTGTTCCGCTGGCAGCTGGACGATCCTCGTACGGTGACCGACCATACGCTCCACCACCTCATGGGTGAGGTCGAGTCGCCGTTCGGTCCATTTTTCGCGGGCGTGCAACACCCTCCACGAAAGCACCACAGTCAATACGACACACATCGCAAACAGCAGGGCGTGAGCCGGGCCGCCAGCGCCGAGGGCAAGCACCACCACGGTGATCAGGATTTCGAGCGTCGCCAGTATCGCAAGGTAACCGCCACTCAGAAGCAGGGCCTCTACAGCGCCGGCCTCGATCACTCGCCCGAGCAGCTGACCGGCGCCCTGGTGACGCAGACTCGCCGGATCGAGCCACAGCAGACCCCGTAAGAGGCGGCGCTTTAACAGACCGCCGGCGCCAATTACGAATCGTCCTTGCTGCCACACCGAAAGCAGACGCAGCGGCACCATCGTCAACAGAAGCAGGGCCCAGGCCCACAACCAACCGGAATCCAGGTGTCCGTTGAGGGCGCCCCTGCCCAACAGCCACCACCCGCCGAGGAACAGGCCGTACTGCGCGAGGTGGGCGGCGACCACCACTGCCGCCCGGGTCAAAAGGCTGGCCTGCGCCAGTTGCCCAAGAAACGGCGCCCCGGCCGAGGTCCTCACCATCCAGCAGGCTCCGACATCGGCGCCAGCAAGGGTGTTTTCTAAAAGCGAACGCCTCGCGTGGGACCGCCGTCTCCCCGTGACATTGCACTCGTCGAGAAGCGTATCGACCGAGCCCGATACCGGCTCCTCCAACCGTGCGCACAGGATCGAACGAATTTCCTCGGCGCGCACTACCCTCACCTCGAGCCCGGGCGTCAGCAGACGAACCCGTCCCCGGGAAGCCGCAGCCACCAGCACCAGGTAGACGGGCGACTCTGCCCCGGAAAGCAGAACGATGGCGGGTCCTCCCGCACTCATGGCCACCGTCACCTCTCGGTAGCCCAGACTCAGGGGTTCGACCTCCACGCCGAGGGCGGCTCCGGCATTGGAAAACCACCTGTTCAGACCTTCTCCTCGGCGCGGCCCGCACAAGGATCGACCAGCCACGCGCGAGCGGCGAACCAGTCGTGATCGTTTGACCAACTCCTCCAAGGCCTCACCGAGCCTGGATTCGGGCCACCCGATTTGGGAGAGATCGCTGGCCATCACGGACCCATCCCCTCGAGGTCATACAGGCGCCCGTCACGGAGCTCCAGAGAACGCCACTGTTTCTCCCCCCAGACCTCCCGCCGAAGGGCGGCCTCATCCTCGAGCAACGCTCGGTAGCGGGATGAATTCCGCTTGCCAAGCTCCTGTGGCACTCCATCCTCGACGATCCGCCCGCCATCGACTACGATCACTCGATCGAAGTCGATGGTCTGTGCGATGTCGTGGGTCACGCAGAATATCGTGGCCCGGCGCCAGACATCGCGTGCCGTCGCCAACAGCTTCTGCCTGCGAGGCCTGTCGAGACCGCGAAAAGGCTCGTCGAGGATCACCAACCTCACATTCGAACGCATCAGCCCGCGCCCGAAGCGCAGTCGCTGCCCCTCGCCGCCGGAAATCAGTCCCCCTCCTTCACCGAGGGCCGTCTGCATACCGTCCGGCAAACCCTCCAGGACCTCGAGAAGATCAGCTGCTTCGAGGACCTGAACGGCATGGTCCTCGCTTTGCCGGTCGCTGCCGTAGCGCAGGTTTTCGAGGAAGCTGCGATTCCAGATCTGAATCGCCGGATCCACCCAGACGGTCTCTTGTCTCAGACCACCGAGTACCTCACCGTCGAGAACCATTCCATCGATCGTGACGCGGCCGGCCGAAGGCCGAAACCAGCCCATCAATACGCCCATCAGACTCGATTTTCCGGCCCCGGAGGGACCGACGATGGCGACCTGAGAACCCGCAGCAATCTCGAGGTCAACGTGCTCGAGGATCGTATGTCCCGCCACCCGAATAGAAACCCCATGCATTTTGACGGCGACCCCGGCCGCAGGCCTCTGCTCATTCTCGTCCTGCGGAGGACGCGCGCTCTTCTCGGTCGCCCCATCCTCCGCCGCCCCGAGGGGCTCGAGGAGGCGAAGTACGGTATTCCTCTGAGCCGGGTACTGACGCATGATCATCGCTGCATGACGACCGAGAGCAGGAAGACTGAGCGCCCAGTAAACGAGCAGCAAGAACATTCCCGTTTCCCCGTTGCGGTGCAGGTGGTCGATCACCAACCACACCGCCAGACCAAAACCGCCGATCTCGAGCACCGCTTCCACCGACACTGCCGCACGCAGCAGATTGAGCCCCGCCCGGGTCCATTCCACCAGTAAAGCCTCATGCTCGCGGCGGATCGCCGTGCCCGCACCATGGCTGCGAATCGGAATCAAACCGAGCATGGCGTCGAGCGAAAAGCGGGACAAGGCCCCGACGTGGGTTCTGACGGCAAGATCACGCTCGATGACGAATCTCTGGCAGAACGCGGGCAGGCCGAGTGCGAGGACCGCCACGGCGATTGCAGCCGGCGCTCCACCGGGGTCGATCCAGATGATCGCCGCAGTTGTCAGTACGATCTGGAAGATGACCCGCACGAGCTGCGCCCCCAACCTGGGCAGCTCCCGCACAAGGTGGAGATTGTGCGCGCGATCGGCCAGGTCAGACGTCAACCGGCTGCTGAAGTAGCGGTCGGTGAGCCGCGGGATTTTCTCGAGGATCAAAAGGCGGAGTCGGGTCTCCAGCCTGCGACCCGAACGCAGAACCAGGGCCGCTGTCGAGCCTTCGACCACGATCAATCCCGCCACGAGAGCGCACAACGCAGCCATGACCGCCGCACGCCGGGATCCCAGGCCGACGTGCGCCGTGACATCCAACAGGCCACGGTAGGCCAGCCCCTCGAACAGTACGATCCCGGCCGATGTAGCGAGGGTGGCGAGCACTGTCAGCGGCCCGAGCGCGCCATCCTTCTTGAGCATACGAAAAAGAGCCCTACCCGCACTCGGTGAGGCCCCCCCCCCTCTTGCGGTGGCGTCCGCAAACAGGCAGGAGCTGGACGCAGCGTGCTGCGCCGTCTCCACACACTCATCGACGGCCTCATCCACGATGCGCGATCGACTAAACCGGAGGAGGACCGCACCCCGAAGGTGAACGGTCTCCGGATCCTCGTCCGCGCCCTCGCGGACCGACCAGAAGGCCTCCGGAATGCCCTGCTGGTTTTCATGGCGCCCAGCCGCCTCATCGTCGCTCAGGCGACTGACCAGGGCGACGGCGGCCTTGCCTTTCTTGACCCCGCGGGATCGGACCAGTGAGCCCACCAGACGCGTGGCCGCATCCAGCGCCGCCAGAGGCCGCCACTTTGAAGACCGCAGCGCGCGCGAAGTCACGACCTCGATATCCGACCGGCTGAACCCGAGGCCCGACAGCCGAGCCCTGAGCGGCGCCAAGAATTCTTCGGTCCCGGCCCAGGCCCTCCAGTCTTCGGCGGGCACCGAAAGGTCGTGCACGAAGAGCTGGCGCAGCAGCGCCTTTCGACCGACCCAACGACGACCGGCGCCCGGGTCCATGACCTGAACCAGACCGTGGTGGCAGCTCCAGATCACCACGAAGTGGGTCACCCCACTCGCCAACCGCACGACCGCCAAGGCCGGAAGGGCCTTTGCTTCGGGCAGCAGCACATGGTCCACAGGGATCATCACCTGCTCGGCGTCGAGCCCAATCAGGCGGGCAACATCCTCGAGAGAGT
This sequence comes from uncultured Thermoanaerobaculia bacterium, assembly GCA_964497785.1. Taxonomy (GTDB): domain Bacteria; phylum Acidobacteriota; class Thermoanaerobaculia; order Thermoanaerobaculales; family Sulfomarinibacteraceae; genus CAZCEX01. The sequence goes on from CAZCEX010000007.1 coordinate 17,850, forward strand.
CGATCGACGTGCCATCGACCTCGGTCTGGCAGGACTCACGCAGCCGCTCATATGAAACCTCGATACCGAAGCCCTCGCAGATCGCCTTGAGGGCTGCCGGACCACAGTCCATCGCCGAGGTCTGAATGACCTCGGGTACCAGGAAGGTCGGTATCAAGGTAAGACCTCGCTCGACCTCGTGCTTTGCAGCCGCCGACCCGCGGCGCGCAACGTCAGGTTGGCCGGGGAGATCTTTTCGACGAGTACGATGAGCGTGCCCGAAAGCCCGTGTTGCAGCGGAATGGGCTGCCCGTTCGCCGGCTCCGAAGGGAAGGACAGGCCCCCTGGGGTCTCTGGCGTTGTGACGATATCCAGCTCCACCCGAATACGGCCGTCAGACGTCTCGCTGGCCACCCGGCGGACCACCGCGTCGAGCTCACCGAAGTGCGTCCAGGGGAAGGCGTCGAGGCGCAATCGCGCCTTCTGACCGGGCCGAACCCTGCCCAGCGCCGACGACACCGGGAAGCGGGCGACGACCATCAGCTCACCTTCCGGCACGACCACCGCCACCCGCTCGCCGGCTCCGACCACTGAACCCGGCCTGAGCGGCAAGACCTCGCCGAGTCGACCAGAGATCGGTGAGCGGATAACCCGCTGACTCAGGTCGTGGTCGACACGCTTCACCGCCTCCTCGGAAACGGAGAGGTCCCCCCTGACCTCGGCCAATCGACGGTCGATCTCGGCCAGACGGAGAAGATGCTCGTTGTCCTCCTGCTCACTCTGCAACATGAGCCGGGCGAGCTCACTCCACCACGCCTCGACCTCTGCCCGACGCTCCTCGACCGCAAACTCTGCGGCTTCGAGATCGGCATCAGAAAGAAAACCCTTGGCGTTGAGGTCGGTGGAGCGCCCCAGCTGGCTCTCGGCCAACCGAGCACCGGCCTGCGCCTCTCGGTGGCGGGCTCGAGCCGCCACGGTCTTCTCGGCCAGGGTATTGCGCGCACTGGCGGCTACCTCGATCTCGGCCTGGCGCTCGACCTTCAGGGCCTCAACCTCCTGGTTCAGGCTCCCCGCGCGCGCCACCTCCTCCGCCACACGGCTGATCTCTCTGCTGGTCTCGAGAACCACCAGGGGGTGACCGCTGGACACCGGCTGATCCACCGCCATGTCGACCGCCACCACCCGACCGGCTACCGGCGCTTCGACAAAATATGCAGATCCGCCGACCTCGAGCCGCGCCTCCGAGGTCACCTCGAAGACGCCGACCTGGGCGACGAAGAACCACACCATCCACGCCACTACGAAAACAACCGCCACGACTGCCACCAATACCGACGGCCGCAAACGATCAGCGTCGAGTGATCTCAGTGTTCGAGGAAATGTTGAAGACATGCGACAAGGCTAAACGAACAGGGCTACCAAACCAACCTGCAGTGGGCTTCACAGACCGGGCACCGAGCCCGCAGCCCTCTGTCTTCGCGAACGAATGACCCCGGATCGAGTGACAGACTCTCGCCGGCCAGCCAGCTGTGCCCGCATATCGAACAGCGCACACTTACCACCTTGTCAACCGGATTCCACGACATCGCTCGCTGGCGATCCCGCTCACGCCCTTCGTGAAGATCGACGACATTTGTATTCCCGTGCTCTGCCATCGGCCACTCCGATCCAGGTCCTTGCCACGCCATCTCGTATGCAGATGGTATCCGCGGTTATCCTATGGATTATACTAAACCTTAATAAATAATATATAACGAAATTTAGAAAAAACCAGGAAAATAAATTAAAACTGTCATTTAAGACATTTCTCACCAACAGTAAACGAACCCTTCGCAGGCTCTGCGAACGACCACAGCTGGTTAGGTTACCTGGATTTCTGGCTTCTCTTGTATTTCTTCGTCCGCGGACGTAGGATCGAGAGTGACAGAACTCCGCGGCCCGCATGGCTCCGGACAGGTATCCGTTGGTTGACAATACGAGGACGGTGGCGCTCGGCCGTCCATCACGGGAGCGAATACCGCAACGAAGCTCAAGGGCGGCGATTTTCCCAAGGAGGTACTCGATGGCATGGGACGGCAAGAAGAAACAGCTCACAACAGGTGACATCGCAGAGATGTGTGGTGTCAATTTCAGAACTGTAATCCGTTGGATTCAGGCCGATTTGTTACCGGCTTACCAACTTCCGGGAAGGGGAGACAATCGTGTCTTGGTGAGGGACTTTCTCGAGTTCCTACGAAAAAACCGCATGCCGATCCCTGACGAGATGCGTCCTTTGTCGCGCAAGGTACTCGTTGTTGAGGACGACAGGGCGATGGCTGGAGCGATCAAAAGGGTCCTCGAACGCAAAGGTCTCGAGGTGATGGTCGCAACCAATGGATTCCTGGCCGGCGCCTTGGCCGCAACCTTTTCTCCTGCCGTAATGACCCTCGACCTCAAGATGCCGGGGCTTGACGGATTGCAGGTATTGAAGGGCATCCGCAATGACCCCGAGCTAGCTGGGATCAAGGTCTTGGTGGTTTCTGCGATGCCTCAGGCCGAGCTCGACCGAGCCCTCGAAGAAGGCGCCGACGATATTCTGGAAAAGCCGTTCAAGAACAAGGACCTGATATCGAAGGTTTCGGAGCTGTCAGGGGCGGGGAGCGTCGGCTGAAGCTGTCGGGGTCATGACGCCCGAACGCGTTGGACGTTTTAAGATCGAACGGCCTCTCGGGCAGGGTGGCATGGGTGAGGTGTTCCTGGCCCTGGACGAAGAGCTTCACCGCAAGGTCGCGATCAAAGCACTGCCTGCCACTCTCGCCAGCAGCGAACGACTTCGCCGACGACTGCGACTGGAAGCCCGTACCGTGGCTGCAGTCTCCCACCCATCGGTGGGACAGATCCACGATCTGATCAGCGAAGGCCCGAACCACTACCTCGTTCTGGAATACGTCGAAGGCACGAGCCTGGCCACCATTTTCGGTGCTGGTCCGCCGCCCTTCGAAGAATCCCTCAATCTGGCGGTGGATATCGCAGAAGGCCTGGCCGCTGCCCACGCACAAGGCATCGTTCACCGGGATCTGAAGGCCGAGAATGTCATGGTCACTCCAACCGGCCGAGCCAAGATCCTCGACTTCGGTCTGGCCAAGGTGCTCTTCGAAAGTGCGCAGGACGACGGCACACCCACCGGGGGCATCGCCGGCACTCTGAGCGCCATGTCGCCGGAGCAGGTCGAAAGAAGACCTGTGGACCACCGCTCGGACCTCTTTTCTTTTGGGACCTTGCTGTACCAGCTGACCACCGGCATTCACCCGTTCAGGCAGGGCATGCCTGTGGAAACCATGCAACGGATCGTGAGCCACGAGCCGACGGCTCCACATCGCCTGAACCGAACTGTGCCCCGAAAGCTGTCCTGTCTCATCATGCAGCTGCTCGAAAAGACGATCGGAAAACGCCCGACGGAGACTGCCGAGGTGGCTGCTCGGCTGCGCTGGATCCGGAGCAGGTTCGAGGCGGAAACAAGCGACTCTGCGCGGGAGCGCAAAACACGCAAGAATAGACGGACGTTTTTGATCGCAGGGACGATCCTGATCTCCATATTCACAATCGCGGCGTGGTGGTTCTTTCGACCACCCCCCCCGGCGCCTGCGCTGTCGGTGGCGGTTCTTCGCCCGACCACGTTAGAACCTGACCCGCACGGGCAGGCGCCCATGGTCGGTGGCGCGGTACGGCTGAGCATCATAAATACCCTGGCCGGTCTCGACGGAGTCCTCGTCATCAATACAGGCGATGTTGACGCCCTCGACGGCTCACCACGGGAGGTTGCCCGTGCGGTGGCCGCAGACGAGGTGATCAATACAGAGTTGTCCGCCTCCGGCGCCACCTACCTGCTCGAGATCAGTCGGCAGCATGGGGAGGACGGCCACGTATTGTGGACCGACCAGCTCGAGGTGCCGGTTGATGATTTTCACCTCGTCGCAGAAGCCGTTGCCGGGTACATCCACAGAGCGTATCCTGATCGCCGTCGACGCCCGGGCGCCATCGAGATCACCGCCGGACCCGAACAGTTCGAAGAATTCTTGAAGATCCGCGACCGTGTCCTCAACCCAACTCCTGATGTCTCGTGGCCCGGGCTCATGACAGAGCTCAAAGAAGTGCGAACTGCTGCGCCTCGCCTGCTGAACGCCTACGTTCTCGAAGCGTCCATCGCCCGATACCTGTACGAGACCACCAGGGATTCGCAGTACTCGGATCACGGGGAGGAGGTCATTCAGGCAGCTCTCGAAATCGCACCCGACGACTATCGATCGTTGCTCGCGGAAGCCGAATCCGCAGCCGCCTGGGGCCAGCTGGAGCGAGCCGAGGCCGCGCTGGATCGGGTCGAACGGCAAGAGCCCGCCAGTGTGGCTGCCATGAGGCAGAGAGCCAGACTGGAGCGACGCAGAGGTAACACCGACCATGCTTTGGTTCTTCTGGCCACTGTTGCGGAGCGCTGGCCGTCATGGCGAAACCTCCTCAACCTGGC
>CAZCEX010000008.1:0-21597 GCA_964497785.1 uncultured Thermoanaerobaculia bacterium
CCTCGGAGCTGTTGCGCATGTATGGGCGTTATGCCGAGGCCCGAGGGTGGAAGATCTCGATCACGGACACCTCCGAGACCGGCCTTGGCGGCATCAACAAAGCGGTCGCGATGATCGAAGGGGACCGGGTCTGGTCACAGCTCAAGTTTGAGTCGGGAGTCCACCGAGTGCAGCGTGTCCCGGCGACCGAGTCCTCGGGGCGCATCCACACTTCGGCGGCAACCATCGCGGTGATGCCCGAGGCCGAGGAGGTTGAGATTCAGGTCGAGGAGAAGGATCTTCGCATCGACCGTTTCTGTTCGTCGGGGCCGGGCGGCCAGAGCGTCAATACAACGTACTCGGCGGTTCGGATCACGCACCTCCCGACCGGGCTGGTCGTTTCTTGTCAGGACGAAAAGTCTCAGATTCAGAACCGGGCCAAGGCCTTGCGGGTGCTCAAGGCAAGGTTAAAAGAGGTCGAGGAAGCCGAACTCAACGCCGAAAGGGCAGCGAATCGACGCAGCCAGATCGGGTCCGGCGACCGGTCGGAGAAGATCCGAACCTACAACTTCCCTCAGAGTCGCATCACCGACCACCGCATCGGTTTGACGATCCACCGCCTCCAGGACGTGCTCGAGGGCAACCTCGAGCTGGTGCTCGAGCCATTGCTCGCCCACGTTCAGGCTGAACGCCTCAAGGAGGAGCTGGAGTGAGGTCAAAGCGCCTGCCCCCTCCCGGCGTCACAACCGTGGCTCGGCTGGCGCGCGAAGGTGCTGACATCCTTCCCAGACGCAACGGGATCCCCGATCCAGCTCGCGAAGCATCCTGGTTGCTCGCGGCGGCGCTCGGCGAGAGCGAGACCTGGTTGAAGATCCATCCCGAGGCCGAAGTGGCACAGGACATCGGAAACCGCTACCGCTCATGGATCAGACTGCGCGCTGCGGGTGTTCCCGCGGAGCACCTCGTCGGCAGATGCCGATTCTGGGACCGGAATTTCTCCGTCTCCCCACAGGTGCTCATTCCAAGGCCGGAGACAGAACTCTTGATCGAAAGGACCCTCGGTCTTCCCCTGCCGGAGACCTCGAGGGTGCTCGACGTTGGTACCGGCTCGGGCTGTATTGCGGTGACCTTGGCCGCCGAACGGCCACGATGGCGGGTCGTCGGGATCGACCGGAGCCCTGCGGCGCTCCTTATCGCACGCAACAACGGCCGCACGCACTATACGGCTGTATCGTGGCTGATCGGCAGTCTCGGAACGGCCCTTCGAGGGCCCTTCGACCTCGTGGTCGCCAATCTGCCCTACCTGCCGACCGATTGGCTCGAAAACCTGCCGATGGAGGTACATCGAGAGCCGTCTCTCGCCCTCGACGGCGGACCGGACGGCCTCGTCCTGGTGCGTCAGCTGCTCGCCGACCTCCGTCGGCTCGTAAGTGCAGGCGGCTGGTGTTTGCTCGAGCTTGCCGAAGGGCAGGCCGACGTGCTCGATCCAGAGGTCCACGCTCTCGGTTTCGGCGCCATGCAGCGCATTCGAGACCCCGGTGGGTGCGACCGCATCGTCGTTCTACAAAACGGCGGTTGACAGCAGGATGACCTGGAAGGACAATCCGTCCTTTGACGATCGGAGGGTGCGGTGATGAAAGAAACAACGAGTACGACCGACTCGAAGGACGCCGTGGGACGCAAGCCGGTAGCGGTGATCGCTTTCGGAGGCAACTCCCTGCTCAGGCCGCAGGATCACGGAACCCAGGAGGAGCAGTTCACGCTCACCTGGAAGGCGTCGCGATGGCTGGTGGAGATCATTCATCGCGGGTACGAACTCGCCATCGTGCACGGCAACGGTCCGCAGGTCGGCAACATCATGATCCAGGTCGAAGAGGCGATCACCAAGATCCCGCCGCAGAGCCTGGACGTGGCGGTCGCCCAGACCCAGGGCTCGATGGGATTCATGCTCGCCAACCAACTGCGCAACCGCTTCAACGAGGAGCAGCTCGTCAAGCCGATCGCATGCATCGTGACCGAGGTCGTCGTCGACCGTGAAGACCCAGCGTTTGACAACCCGACCAAACCGGTCGGCCCTTTCTTCACCGCCTACCGGGCAAACGTGCTCATGCAGGAGCAGGGTTGGGAGATGGTCGAGGACGCGGGCCGAGGCTGGCGCAAGGTTGTACCCTCGCCGCGACCGCAGAAGATTCTCGACTCCGAAATGCTCAAAAGCCTCGTCACCGGCGGCGCCGTGCTCATCGCCGGCGGGGGCGGCGGCATCCCCGTCTACAGGGACGTCGGCGGCTACTTTCGCGGGGTCGAGGCGGTCATCGACAAGGACTACGTCGCCTCCATCCTCGCCCAGGACCTCGAAGCCGAGCTCTACATCGTGCTCACCCAGGTTCCGATGGTTGCCGAGAACTTCGGCCGCCCCAATCAACGGTGGCTGCGCACTCTGCCCGTGGCCCGGGCGAAGGAGATGCTCGACCAGAACCAGTTTCCGCCTGGGTCGATGGGGCCGAAGATCCGCTCGGCGCTCGAATTCGTCGAGGCCACCGGCAAGGAGGTGCTCATCACCGACGAAGAGCACCTGAAGCAGGCCCTGGCTCGTGAGGCCGGCACGTTTATCGTGCCTGAGGGGAAAATCGAAACCGCGACGCTCGACTGATCGGACCACAAACCGTTTCCCAATTTCGAACCACAGCATTGGTAGGGCAGTGACGGGAAACGGTCCGCGGTCCGAATTGACGCGCTGCGCGCATCGGAAGGCCAGAAATTTTGAAACCGCAAGGTCTTCTGGATGTTGAACTGCAAAGAGCCACGAAGGGTCGATGACGCTCACGACTCAGCTATCCTTGGGCCGTGATGAGACTCTTCTTGTGGGTTTACCGGATTCTGACGGCCTTGTTGGTCCCCGTGGCGATACCGTTCCTGATGGTTCGCGACCGCTTCGCCGGCAAGCGAAGACCGCCGTGGTCGGAACGACTCGTGCGCTCTGCCCCTCGGGTGGCGCCCGGCGGTCTCTGGATCCATGCGGTCTCGGTCGGTGAGGTCGAGGTCGCCCGGCGGATTCTACGCGAACTTCCCGAAGACGGAGAGCGGCTCCCCGTGACGTTGACCGCCACCACCGCCACCGGCCTCGCCCTGGCCAGACAAACACTCGGAGAACGGGTGACTGTGGCGGCCAGCCCTCTCGATCTCGTCGGCCCGGTCAAACGGTTCTTCAACACCGTTCAGCCGCGGGCCCTCATCTTGATCGAGACCGAGCTGTGGCCCGAGATGCTCCATCAGGCAGGAGTCCGAGGCATCCCAGTAGCGATCATCAACGCCCGCCTGTCCGACGCGTCCTACAAGGGCTATCGGCGGATTCAAAGGCTACTTCGGCCGCTCCTCGAACCTTTGACCCTGGTCTTGACACGAGACGAGAGTGATGCCCGCCGATTCGAGGCCCTCGGAATCCCCGGAGACCGCGTACGGGTCGGCGGCAACATCAAATATGACCTCGAAAGAGACGAACGGCCGCTCGAATGGAGGAAAGATCTCTCCTGCCTGGCAAACAACCGCCCCGTTTTTGTCGCTGGATCGACTATGGAAGGCGAAGAAGCTCTGATCCTGGAGAGCCTGGAGAACCTCGCGGAACAGGGCCGGCCGCCGTTTCTCATTCTGGCGCCGCGCCACCCGGAACGCTGCGAGAGCGTCGCCCGGCTGCTCTCCGAGCGTGGTTTGGAAACCCTGCGCCGCAGCAGGTGGACCGCGGGCGACAGCGGGCCATGCGACGTCTTTCTCATCGATACCATCGGCGAGCTCGCTCGAGCCTACCGGCATGCGGCGGTCGCCTTCATCGGTGGCTCGCTGGTCCCAACTGGCGGTCACAATCCGCTCGAACCGGCGGTATGGGGCGTTCCGGTGCTCACCGGGCCGTTTGTCGCCAACTTCGAAGAGGTCTACCGGGAACTGATCGCCGACGGTGGCGCACGGGTTGTATCTGATGCCGAGGAGATGGCGACTGCCGTTACCGAGCTGGTCAACGACCCGGCACTCCGACGCCAGATGGGGTCGATCGGTCGATCGGTTGTCGAGCGCAACAGAGGAGCAACAGCCCGTATCTGCTCCACCTTGGAGGGGCTGCTGTGAGTAAATTGCGGCACCTCGCCCTCCCGCTGACCCCCCTTTTTGCCGCCGCGGTGCGCGCCCGCGCCGCCGCCTACCGGAGGGGATGGAAAAAAACCCACCACTTCCCCGTCCCGGTGGTTTCGGTGGGCAACCTCACCTTCGGCGGCACCGGCAAGACGCCGACCGTCATCGCCCTGGTGCGTGACCTCATCCAGCACGGCCGACGCCCGGCAATTCTGACCCGTGGCTACGGACGTGACACCGACCTGCCGCTGCTGCTTGTCGGACCGGATCCCCGGGAAGGACCCGCGTTGGCGGGGGACGAGCCCCTCGAGCTGGCCTCTCGTCTTCCCGGCGTGCCGATCGTGGTCGACGCCGATCGAATCCGCGGCGGCGACCGCGCACTGCAGCTCGGGGTCGACGTGCTCGTGCTCGACGACGGCTTCCAACACCTTCGGGTCTCCCGCAACTTCGACCTCGTATTGCTTGACAACGGCGATCCCTGGGGTGGTGGGCGCTTACCCCCCAGAGGACGTCTGAGAGAACCCCTGATCGCACTGCAAAGAGCAAGCGCCGCTCTTGTCACCAAGCTTCCTCCGACGGCAACAACCCCTCCCCCAGAGATCGAACACCGTGTCCGCAAGCTCGCACCGGGTGTGCCGGTGTTCGGCGCCCGACTGGTCCTGCACAGGCTTCGCACCCGGGACGGAGACCGCGCGCCCTCTGCTCTTTACGGCCGGCGGGTCTTCGCAGTCGCCGGCGTGGGGCGCCCGGGCGGATTCCTCGACCTTCTCGTCGAGTTCGGGGCCCAGGTCGCCGGCCATCGATGGTTCGCCGACCACCACCCCTTCGAGCCCGGCGACGTCCAGAGCGTGCTTGAGCAGTCCCGACGGCTTGACGCCACCGTCGTAACAACGGCGAAGGACGCTGTCAAGCTCCCCAAAGAAATGGGCGCATGGACGATTGAAATCACCATGCAACCGCTTGCCGGGTCCTGGGACCAGCTGTGGGAACTCACACCGGAGATCCTGGGATGAAATGGAAACGATCCGAGCTGCGCAACCGCGTCGAACTCGGCGCCTATCGACTCGCAAAAGGAACCGTCGGTCGAGCGGGGCCCGGATTGTCTGAACCCTTCGGGACTCTCCTTGGGGATCTTTTCCACGCCATCCCCGGCCGCCGCCGACAGGTGCTCGATTTCAACCTCGAGCTCGCTTTCCCGGAGATTCCAGCCGGCGAAAGACGCCGGCTCGGCCGCGCTGTCGCACGCCATTTTGGTCGTGGTCTCTTGGCCACGCTACGGATCCAACGTACCGACCCCGCCGGTCTCGAGGGCCACGTGAACAACGCCGATTGGTCGCGGGTCGAAGAGGCGGTTGCGAAAGGGAACGGCCTCTTCCTGTTGACAGCCCACCTCGGCTCCTGGGAGGTCGCGGGCCTGATGTGCAGCCTGCACGTCCCGAAACGGCTCTCGTTCGTTCACCGACCACTCGACAACCCCTTGCTCGAGGCCGAGCTCGAGGCATTTCGGCGCCGGTTCGGAAGCCACGCGTTGCCGAAGCGAGGCGTGACCCGGCCGATGATCGCCGCAATCCGCCGCGGCGAGACCGTTGGCATCCTCGTCGATCAGCGGGCGAATGAGCGCGACGGGATCGATGTACCCTTTTTCGGTCACCCTGCCTGCACCCACACCGGTTTGGCGCGCATTGTTTTGAAGACCCGAACCCCGGTGATTCCACTTTGGTGTTATGCCGAACGTGGCGGCCGCTTCTCGATTGTCATCGACCCCCCGGTGGAAGTCACAGCAGACGACGACGTCGAGGGTCTCACCTCGCGATTTTCGGCGATCACCGAAGATGCGATCCGGAGAAGGCCCGATCAGTGGCTCTGGTATCACGACCGGTGGCGCGACCTGAGGCTCGCCAGCGGCCGCTGAGTCGACAAGCACCCCGCGCCGCCACACGTGACGACAAGCTCAGAAACTGACCGCGAATAACCACAGAAAAGCTCAGTACTCGGAGGTCGGCCTGACCGGCGTCTCGTAGTTTGATCTAATCCAGGTCGTCGCGCACGAGGGGGTGGGACAAGCAATGCGGTCCGCCACGTGCCCGGGAGATCTCGTGGCTCTCGAGCAGCAGGCATACACGACCACCGTCATCGAGCGAGACCTCTTCACGACCAAGCAGCACATCCTTCGCGGCAACGATCCTGAAGCCGTGACGGGCGAGTTCGTCGGCCGTCGCCAGGTTGCGGTCGTACAGGGTAATCACCCCAGGCGCGAGCGCCATCGTATTGGCGCCGTCGGTCCACTGTTCCCTTTGGGCTGCTATCGGGTCGGCGCCACCACACGGAATCGGTTCGAGATCGACACCACGAGCACGGAGTGCATCGAGCAGAGGGCCGCGCTCAACCGGCTGTCTCTGCCCGGAGTGGAGATCGACCTCGAAGGTCGGCGCCGCCTCCGATCCGGCTCCAGTGATGACCGGTGCAAAAACGAGCGCCGCGCCGTGATCGGCCGGCGTAAAGACCGTATCGAGGTGCATGTAGGCACGCCGCGCCGGCACCTTGACGACCTCCAACCAGCGCGGACCTTCTTCTCTCCCCGCCAGCGCTTCGATCAGTATCTCGATCGCCTGCGCGTTGGTGCGCTGGGACAGACCGACCGCCACCACGTCGGGTGACAGGACCAGGAAGTCGCCACCTTCGAGACGCGGCCGGTGGAGGCCGAGGAGGTGTGTGCTGTCACAAGCAGGTCGTAGAGGATCAGCAACGATCGGGACATCGCGATACTTGGGATGGAATCGGAAAATCGCCCTGGTGAGCACACCTTCCCGCCAGCGTGCGGTCGTCGCCATTGCCGAGTGGATGACTCCGGAACCAACAATGATCTGGGGATCGCGCTGGAAGCACCAGTTCGGCACCGGGGGCAGGTCGAAGAGGTCGGCGACCTCAACGCTGTCGGAGTCGTCAACAGCCGTGATGCCTTCGATAAGGGCGGCGGCCGCAGCAGCGCCATCGAGCTCCTGCCAGCTGCGGAAGTGCGCAACCGGCAGATCCGGCCGCAAGACATCCCACACCCAGGCGCGGGCGGCCTGATCCTCGAGCACCTGCTCGAGCAGCTGGCGCGCCTCGACCACCTCGATTCCCAGGAGCTGCAAGAGACGCCGGAATCGCGCGTGCTCCTCGCGCGCCCGGCCGCCGAAGAGGATATCGTCGAAGAGGAGCTCCTCCATCATCGGCGGCACCATGCGATCGACCTCCGGTCCAGGCTCGTGCACGAGGACGCGCCGCAATCGGCCAATTTCGGATGTCACGCGAACCATATCGACCTCCAAAGGGCGGACTATACTCTCCTTGAAGGCTCTTGGAGGACTGTATGAGCGCGATTGACGGATTCGACCACCCGCTGGCCGGACGATACGCATCGGCTGCGATGCTCAGACTCTTTTCCCCGCGCCACAGATATACGAGCTGGCGGCGCGCCTGGCTTGCCCTGGCCGAGGCCGAGGCCGAGCTGGGCCTCGACATCCCGGACGAAGCACTCGAGCAGATGCGGGCGAACCTCGTTGTCGAGGAATCAGACTTCGATCGTGTGAAGGAGTACGAAAAAAAGACCCGCCACGACGTCATGTCCCACCTGCACGCCTTTGCCGACCGCGCGCCGGCGGCCCGGCCGGTGCTCCACCTCGGCGCGACTTCGTGCTTCGTCGCCGACAACGCAGAGCTGATGATCACCAGGGACGCCCTGACGATCGTCGAGAAGAGACTGCTCGCAGTGATCGCCGCCCTGGCATCTTTTGCCGAGCGTTGGGCCTCGGAACCAACCCTCGGCCACACCCACTTCCAGCCCGCACAACCGACGACCGTAGGAAAGCGAGCCTGCCTCTGGTTGCAGGATCTCTCGCTCGACCTCGAACGTCTGAGATTCGAAAAATCGCGACTGTGCGCCCGGGGGGTGAAAGGCACGACCGGAACCCAGGCCACCTTTCTGGACCTCTTTGATGGCGACCATGAACGCGTCCGCGACCTCGATCGGCGAGTCGCGGCCAAGCTCGGCTTCGACTCCATCTACCCTGTGACCGGACAGACCTACCCCCGCAAGGTCGATACCTTCATCCTCGAAGCGCTCTCCGGAGTCGGTCAATCGGCGGCCAAGATGACGACCGACATCCGCCTCCTGGCCCGCCTCAAAGAGGTCCGTGAACCCATGGCGGAGAGTCAGGTCGGGTCCTCTGCGATGCCCTACAAGGCCAACCCGATGCGATCCGAACGAGTTGGGGGCCTGGCTCGTTGGTTGATGAATGTCGCCCGCAACCCGGCCGACACCGCCGCCAATCAGTGGCTCGAGCGCACACTCGACGACTCTGCGAACCGGCGCATGGCCCTGCCGGAAGCCTTTCTGACGACCGACGCCATTTTGCGCATCCTGCACAACCTCGCCGATGGTCTGGTGGTCTTCCCGGCGATGATCCGCTCGAACCTCATGGTCGAGCTGCCGTTCATGGCTTCCGAGGCGATCCTTATGGAAGCGGTGCGCCGTGGGGGCGACCGCCAGGCGGTGCACGAACGCCTGCGCGTGCACTCGAGAGCAGCTACCACGGCCGTTCTCGAACGAGGGGAAAACAACCCCTTCCTCATCCTCATCGCCGCCGATCCGGCCGTTCCACTCACCCAGACCGAACTCGAGGCGTTGCTCGATCCAGCAGCATTTGTCGGTCGCGCGCCGCAGCAGGTCGCAGAGTTCCTCGACGAAAACATAACGCCTCTGCTCAGCGATGCCGGCGAGCTGCCGGTGGCGCGAGACCTGGAGGTCTGATGCGGCGACCGTGGTTATTGCTGGCATGCTCCGTCATCATCCTGGTGACGGCCTGCGGTCACCGAGGACCCGCAACTGTTGGCACCGAACCGACACAACCACGGCCGAAGGGTTGGACGGAAAAAGGGGATGCTTCCTGGTACGGAGAGCCCTACCACGGCCGAAAGGCCGCGTCCGGTGAGACCTACAACATGCACGACATGACCGCCGCCCACCGGTCGTTACCTTTTGACACCGTGGTCCGCGTCACCCGGCGGGACACGGGCGGCGAGGTCGAGGTTCGCATCAACGATCGTGGTCCATTCATCAAGGGCCGCATCATCGATCTCAGCTACGCGGCGGCGAAGGTCATCCGCCTCGATCTCGACGGCGTGGCGCCCGTCAAGCTGAAGGTTCTAGATCACGACGAGCCGAAGAATCCCGACCAACCTCCCGTAGTACCGCGGACCGCTGGCGAAAACGAGCAGGCGTGCTTCTGGGTCCAGGTCGGCGCCTTCGGGGACGCCACCAACGCTCGCCGGGCACGGCAACGGTTGCACGACGCCGGCGAGTCGGCGGTTGTCATGGAGGGACCCGACGGTCTCGACAGGGTACGGGTCGGTCCCTTCGATCGAGAGAAAGACGCCGAGAAGGCCTCGAAACGGCTGCGTGGTGATTGGCCGGCTGCGCGGGTGGTCGAGTGCGGGGGTTAGCCGAATGAAGAACAGCACGAAGTGCACATGGGCCGTCGTAATCGGCCTGGTCACGCTCGGTCTCGCGATTGCGGCGTGCCGGAGCGGCGCTCCCGAACCGCGCAAAGCTGAGCGGGTGGTGCTCGTATCCTTCGATGGGCTCGGAGCTGATCTCCTCGAGAGCTGGCTGGCCGAGCCCACCGTCGTCAGTGCTGGCGGCCTTGCCGGGATGGCAAATCGCGGCGTCATGGCGGATCGTGTACGCATGGCCAACCCGACGCTGACCGCGGTCAACCACGCCACCCTGATCACCGGTGCATGGCCAACTCAGACCGGTATCGTCGGCAACAGCTTCCGCATCCGCGGCAGGCCGGTGACCGAGTGGGCCTCGGGGTTCTCGGCGCCGCTCGGGGTCAAGCCCCTGTGGCAGCGCACGCGCGATGCCGGTCTGCGGACCGGGGTCTTGCTGTGGCCGGGGGCTGACGCCACGAACCGGGAACGAAGTGGCGATTTCGGCATCGCGTGGCCCGATCCCGCAATCGCAAGACCTCAGCTGGTACAGCTCGACCCGGTTGATGCGACGCCCGAAGACGAGCTGCCACCACTGGATGGCCTCGACGCTTTCGGTTGGACATTGCCCGTCAGCGCCAAGACCGGCGAGCTCCTCGTGCTCGAGCTCGCAGTGCTCGATGCGACGCCAGACGGCAGACCGCGATACGACACGATTGCTTTTCGGCAGGCTGGTGAGACCTCATGGCTTTACCTGGAGGAAAGGCAGTGGTTCGAGGCAGTCGTTGAAACTGCCATCGACGGCGGCTCTCGAAACTACGGTGCGTGGTCGAAGGTCCTGGCGTTGAACCAGCTGAACGGAGGCGTCACGCTATACCGTGGCGCCTTCAATCGCCTCACTGCCTATCCACAGGATTTTGCGGACCAGCTCCAAGAATTGGTCGGGCCGTGGCCCGGCGTGCCCGACCGCACCCTTCTTGCTGATTGGTGGCAGGACGCCGGCAACGGCATTGATCTCGACACCTACCTCGAGCAGGTCGAACGTCTGGACCGCTACCTCGAAACCATCGCTGCCTGGGTCATGGAGCACGAGCCATTTGATTTTCTCGCCGCCTACTACCCGAGCCCGGACGAGTTCCTGCACGCCAATCTGATCAGGAATCGTGACCAGTGGGCGTGGTCCGAGGGCAGGGAATTCGCAGCCAGAACCGCCCTCGAGCGCGTTGGCCGGTCGATCGACGCTGCGGTTGCCAACCTGTGGTCCGGCGTCGATCCCGAGCACGACGTACTCGTCGTCGTTTCAGACCACGGTCTGGCGGAGATTCACGACGAGGTGCTCATCAATCGAGCCCTGGCCGATGTCGGCCTCGTAGAGGTCGAGGACCGAAATGGCCGATCGACCATCGCCACCACGACGCCGATGGCCGCAATGACGGGAGGGGCTTCCGCCCACATCTACCTCAACCTCAAAGGACGCGAGCCCGAAGGCGTTGTCGACGAGGCCGACGGGCCCAACCTCCTGCGCCGAGCGGCGCGAGCGCTCGCCGACATCGGCGTCGAGGGTGAACCAGTGGTCGAGATGGTCGCTTCCGAGGGACAGCTCAGAACCCTCGGTTTGCACCACCCGAACTCGGGCGACCTGGTCGTTTTTCTGAAACCGGGCTACGCCGCATCCTCGCGTCTCGACGGCGATGTCATTCGGCCGAGCCGCTACTATGGCCAGCACGGCTATCTCAGCCGGCACGATTCGATGTGCGGCATCTTCCTGGCCCGAGGTGGGCCCGCAGGACAGGGTCGAATGGAGGAGATCCGGGCCATCGACGTGGCGCCGAAGTTGGCGGCGTGGTTGGGCCTGAGGTTTTAGTACCCGATAGAGAATCGCTCCGTCCCGCGCAGCCCACCGCCTGACCCCGGGGATTCCGGTCAGAGGGTCTTCGGCCTCGAGGCCGTAGGTCTCACGCTCGAGGTCGCCGACGACCACCCAGTCCACTTCGTAGCGGTCCAGCACGGCACGGCGAACCTCCGGGTTCGATCCGGAGTAGAGCTCTGCGAGATCGTGGAAACGAGCCATGATCTTCTGCAGGTCCTGACCACGTTGACGGAGATGCCACTCCCAACCGACGACGGTCGAGAGACCGGTGTGCATGGCGATCCGAGTGAATCGCCGGTAGCTCGGCCCAGCAGCTTCGGCGACAACATCGCCGGGTCGAGCGGCGCCACGCAGCATACTGACGAGGAAGAAATCGGAAGGGCTCGCCGCCAGGTAAGCTCGACCGTCAAGGGTCGGCCGCGGCGAAAGGATTCGCGGCTGCACCAATCCCTGAACAACCCCCAGCGGCAAATTGACCGCAGCGATCACGAGCAGTGGAGCAAAGACCGACACCACAACCTTCGAATACGGCGCCCGGGTCCTCAGAAGGATGAGAGAAAGCGCCAGCGCCAGCAAGAGCCACACGCCATCGTAAATTTTGAACACCGTGTTCATACGATCCAGGATGGTGAAGCGCTCGGCAAAGGCCACCCCCAGCACGGCGCAATACGCCAGGGTCCAGGCCATCGCCATCCACCGATCACCAGCCCGGCGGGCTGCCGACCAGAAAATCACGGCCAGACCAAGCGCCAATGCCGCCGCAGTGGATCCGAAAGCAAAACCAAGGCTCGCGCCTCCTGCGACCAGTAGGGACAGGACCACTGGACGGCGCGGAATGGGAACCACTGCGGCCACCAGAAGGGGGAGTAAAAACAAACCGAAGTGGCGCAGAACAGCCCACCACGGGGCGAAGTCATCGCGGGTCAGAAATACCAACGGCCTCCCGGCGACGCCTGCGCCCCTCAACCACGAAAACATCTCGACGA
The DNA here is from genome assembly GCA_964497785.1 of uncultured Thermoanaerobaculia bacterium. GTDB lineage: Bacteria > Acidobacteriota > Thermoanaerobaculia > Thermoanaerobaculales > Sulfomarinibacteraceae > CAZCEX01. Next base: position 12,427 of record CAZCEX010000008.1, read on the forward strand.
GAAAGGGCACCACCGCAACCAGGCTGAGCACTGCCGCAGCCACCAACCGAGCGGATGAACGCAGTCGCCGGGGCCCCGCCGTGAGGAGCAGCAAACACGCGGCCGCGAAAAGGAGCACATCCCACGGGTTGGTGGCAGCCAGAACACCGACGGTGACACCGCACAAGCCGGCCGCGGCCCACCACCTTCCCCCCGTTACGACCGTCGCCACCCACGCCCAGGCAAGGGCTGCGATGAGAACAGGTAAAGCGATGAAATGGGCATGAAGATCGGCAAAGAGCGCCGTCCACAAGGGGTACTCGTCAATGGCATATCCGGGAACCACTCTCGAGGTGGCCCACCACAGGTCAAACCAGCGTGCCTGTCGCGCCAGACCCAAAAGCCAGGGCCAAGCGAGGTTGCCGACCAGGAGCACAGTCACCGGCAGGATGAAGAACCACCGCCTCCTGCCACGGCGGGCGACGAGTAGGGCGAATCCAAGGAGGGGTGCAGCCGCCAGGGCCGGGACCGTCGCGCACATCAGATTGTAGGCCACCGCCTCGTCCGCCCCGGTGGCCAGCGTCGGGAAGGCTGCGAGCACCTCGCCAAAGTAGTAATAGTGCAGCGGCTCGCCCGCCATCCACGGCTCACCGGGAGGCCAGGCCGGAGAGTGTACGAAGGCGTTGAAGAACGAAAAGTCCATGGGTTTCTCGCCCCAGAAGATGGCCGGGTTGAAGGCGCGCACGAAAAGAAAAAAGGCAAAAATTGCCACGACGACGGCAACGACTCCGGTGAGACCTCGCTGGCGCGTACGAAGGACATGAAGGACGGTATTTCGGCGCACAAGAGCCACCCCGACGCCAATCGCCATGCCCACAAGGACTACCGATGTCGCCGATGTCGAGCCGACGGGGAGACCCATCAGCCGCGCGCCGAACCAAAAAAGCCACGCCGCACCCACCCACCCGGTGACCAGGGCCAGACCAAGGCCGGCATCCGGCCACGATCCCAGCAAGGGCAGGAGCAAGATCCAGGCAACGATGCCGAGCGCGCCGAAGAAAGCAACCCAGCCTGCGCAGTCCGCCCACTGGCGAATGGCGCCGGGCGGCCGAGGAACTCGCGCGGCGGGTTCGACGAAAAGATCCTCGAGGTCGGCGGCGTCGAGGCCGTCGAGTCGGGGCAGCGTTTCGTGGGCTCGCCGAATGAGCCTCTCGACGTCCAGCTCGGCGACTCGTCGAAGCAGGACGACCCGCGGAAACTCGTAATTGACGAAGCTCTCGTCAGCACCCTGAACCGGCAAGCGCAGGCCAGCCAACCGGGGACCCCGCGACGCGGTCGCCACAACCTCAAAACCCGCCTCACCGGCAAGCAAAAGACGGTAAATGCGGCCGGTGAGAGGGTATCGGCGGGGGTTGGCGAGCACGGTGCGGCGGATTCGATTCGAGGTCAGCACAACCCAATCCGCAGCTCCCAGCTGCTCCACCCAGTCTCGGATCTTGGCTTCATCGTCCGGCAAGTTGTAGCTCTCGAGAATCAACCGCGGACCGGCGATCCACGGCAATGTTTCGTCCCAGTGCTCCCAGGCGACGACGGCACTCTCGTCTCTGGCCATTCGAAGCCAGCGCGAGGCGGTCCCGAAAGGGTGAGGCTCGGCGAATGCCCACAGGTAGGCAACGCCCCAGAGCATGGTCAGCAAGACTGCCGCCGCGGACGCCCAGAGGGCGGCTCGCCGCCGCATCCGAGTCAGAGACCAGGCCGCGACGAGAACCATCGGCAGGAGCAGAGGTTCCCAGTAGCGGATAAACTTAACCTCCAGAGTTGCCAACCTGAGCCCCATCGGCACGACCCACACCACAAGCAGGAGAAGCAGCAGCCAAGCGTCATTCCACTGGCCTTCGACCAGCCGCCAGAAACGCCGTCCGAGTGCGATAACGGCCCGCCAGAGGCCCCACAAAAATGCAATCATCAGCGCCGGGCCACACGCCCACAGAGAGAGCTCGCGCAGCGGATAGAGACCGGCAATCGTGCCTGCGTAGATACGCACGTATGGCAGGTCTGCGACTCCGGTGACCATCGCGATCTGCTGCCCGACACCCTCGAGGAAGGCCGGGTTCGCACGGTCGAAAACCCCTGCCGATGAGCTTTCGAGCGCAGGGCCAACCTCGAGGAAGGGTGCCAGAGAAAACACAAGAGCAACTGCCAGGGTGATGCCCGCCGCTATCGCGAAGAGGCGTGCCCACCGTCCCGAAAACCAACCGCTGAGGTGGGCGAGCGCGACGACCAAAAGGGCCGTTCCGAGAGCACGCAGGGGCACACGCGCACCAGCGTATGCCCAGGGTTGCGCAATCCAGAAGAAGCCGACGACTGCAAACACAGCGACGCCCGCAAGCTCGAAAGCACGGCGGACAGGGCCTCGCGCCGCCACCATCGCAAGGGCGACAGCAAGGGGGAGGAGAAGACCCAGTGATGAGACCTTGACGGCGAGCGATACGCCGACAGCACCGCCCGCAGCCATGGCCCATGCCCAGGACGATTGCCTTGCGAGCTGGAAAGCAGCTGCCAGCGCCGCCATGACCCAGAACCCGTGGTGAGCCTCCACTGTGGCGTAGTGCGACAGCTGCTGGTGCAATGGAATCCAGGTGGCGAGGAGCAGGAACAGGATGCCCGCCGACCGACCCCATGCCTCACGAGCTAACCACCAGCCCAGGACGATGGCGGCGAGACTTGCCACCAACGACAGGAGTCGACCGCCGCGCATGAGGTCGGCCCAGGTCGGGTGATTGCCGCTGAGAAAAGAGACGAGGCGGATGGCCTGGAAATGCAGCGAGCCGTATGCGAAGAACTCGGGGTCCCCGAACCAGTGATCGAGCCGTTCGGTCACCATGATGACCTGGCGCTCGTCGGGGTGGGGCGAAGGTGGCAGCCCGGCATCCCACCCCTGGGTCAGAGCGCGAATACCGAGGGCAACGAGGAGCAGCAGAAAGACTGCCCGCCCGCCGTTCCACCAGCTTGCGTTCACCCGCAACAAAAGTCTCCCCACAGCTCAGGTTGATGCCCACCGCAGCGGTTGGTTTTTGAACCGCCAAGACGCGAAGAACGCCAAGATAGAGCAAAAACTATTTTAGCCCGCATTATGTACCGGCAATCAGCTGTGGCGGCGACAGACGAATTGCGCCAGCTCTGCGAGGTCCCCTGGCGCCCCCTCGACAACGGTGGCGAGCTCCACGAGCTCTTTCTCCAGCTCGGCGAGCTTGGTTCGGGTCGCCGCCAGGCCGAATAACGTCACCCAGGTGAGCTTGTGGTCTGCGGCATCTTTGCCCGGACTCTTGCCGAGGTCCTCAGCGGTCGCAGTAGCGTCGAGCACATCGTCGGCCACCTGGAACGCCAGGCCCAGCCGGGCGCCGTAACGGGAATAGTTCTCCAGCCGCTCGTCGCCGATGCCGGCGAGAACGGCGCCAACCTCGACTGAGGCCTGGAGGAGGCGACCCGTCTTGTTGCGATGGATGCGCTCGAGCCGTTTCGCGTCACCGAGTCTCTCCGCTTCATCGACCTCGTCGATAACCTGTCCCCCGGCCTCGAGGTCTTCCATCTGGCCGCCCACCATGCCGGTCGAGGACACAGCATCCGCAACCAGCTCGGTGGCTCGAACCCGAAGCTCCCGCCACCGCCTGCCCGACGGGAACCGTACCAGGGTGAGCAGACCTTCGGTCAACAAGGCGTCGCCGACGAGGATCGCTGTCGGCTCGTCGAACGCGACATGAACGGTCTCCCTTCCTCTGCGCAGAACATCGTCGTCGAGGCTCGGGAGATCGTCGTGCACGAGGGAGTAGGTGTGGATGAGTTCGAGCCCGCAAACGGCCTCCGAAATGTCATCCGGATCTCCACCCGCTGCACGATGGGCCAGCCGGGCGAGCACGGGACGGACCCGCTTGCCGCCACCAAGCACGGCGTGTCGCATCGCGCGATGCAATCGTCGCGGCCAGTCTTCCGCCGCCGGCAAGATCCTGTGAAGAGCTTCCTCCACGGCGTCGCGCTCGCGTGCGAGCACCTCGTTCACGACGTCTCCACATCGATGTCTTCGGTGGTTCCGTCCTCGAGCAAACGGCTGACTCGCTGCTCGACTGCCTCGAGTCGGGTCCGACACGCCTTGGCAAGCGCCATCCCCTGCTCGAAAAGATCGAGGGCTTGCTCCAGGCCGACGGCATCGTCCTCGAGCCGGGCGACAATGGCCTCCAACCGTTCGAGCTGGTCCTCGAAACGATCACTCTGATCAGGATTCTCCCTGGTGCCGGTCATGAATCACTCCCGTCATCGAATAGTGATGGTTGATCGTCCGCGACCCGGCGCCGGCGATCAGGTTTGAGCAACTTCGCGCGATCTGCACGAACCACCAATGAACGCAGATCCCCGTGAGCGAGGGTCGTATGCAACGTCGCGCCGGCTGCGACGCCATCGGCGCTCCGCAGCGACTCACCCATTCCCTCGATGGTCGTGATCGAGTAGCCACGCTCTAGGACCCGCACCGGCGACAGGTGCTGCAACGCCCGTTCCCGGGCCTCGAGCTCGGCCCCTGCGCTTTTGAGCCGCGCGCCGAGCAACGAAGCGAGCAGATGTTTGCGGCTCTCGAGAACCCGGCGGTATCCGCCGGCGGCAACCTGAGGCGGAAAACGGAGCAACGCCTCCGCCGCCCGGTCTACTCGATACCGCGTTCTCTCTGCCAGCCTCCGCAGAAGAGCCGGCAGGCGGTCTGCAGCGTCCAGGCGAGCCCTCACCAAACGAACACGCACCGGCAGTCGAGCGAGGCCAGCCGAGCCAGCGAGAGCGGCGAAGCGACCACGCGCAGTCTGGAGGTGACGCGAGAGGTCACGTCCGAGACGATAACCGGCCTCTGCGAGTCTGCGCTCCTGGTTTTCTATGCTTGCGACGAGGAGCTCGGCCGCGTGAGTCGGTGTGGCGGCGCGTTCGTCGGCCACCAGATCGGCGAGTGTGAAATCAGTTTCGTGTCCGACCCCGGAGATCACGGGCACCTCACAGTCGGAGATCGCCCGCACCAGCTCCTCTTCGTTGAACGCCCAGAGGTCTTCAAGGGAACCGCCCCCACGGCCCACGATCACGACATCCACCAGCCCCGAAGCAGCAAGACTTCGCAAGGCGTTCGCAATTTCGGCGGCGGCCCCATCGCCCTGGACCTGGGCAGCCGCGACCACAACCTCGATATTGGGGTGGCGGCGAAGGACCTTCACCATGTCCCGCAAGGCCGCCCCGGTCGCCGAGGTGACGATGCCGACTCGCTGCGGAACGGCAGGCACTGGTTGCTTTCGGTCTTCGTCAAACAGCCCTTCAGCTGCGAGGCGGCGTTTCACCTGCTCGAACGCCAGCTGCAGAGCACCCAGGCCCTGCGGCTCGAGGGCCGTGAGGACCATCTGGAATCTTCCACGTGCCGGATAGATGGTGAGGCTGCCGGTGGCGAGCACGGCGAGCCCGTCTTCAGTCTCAAATCGCAATCGGCGCGCCAAAGACGCCCACATCACGCAGTCGACTTGCGCTCCCTCCTCCTTCAGTGAGAAGTACAGGTGACCACGCGCCGATCGGGAGACATTGGTGACCTCCCCTTCGACGCAGAGGTTGGAAAAACCCTGGTCGAAAAGGCTGTTGACCGCCTCGATCAGGGCGCGAACGGTCCACACCTTCTCCTTCACCCGCCCTCCACACCCTCCATGCCCAGCGCCGACGGCACCGCGAGCAGGAAAAGCGTCAAGATCCAGATCTCTGAGTCTCCCCAGTTGTATTCGAACAGACCCGCCACCGTCAGCCCGACCACTGCCAGCAAGGCCGATGCCGCCGCTGCCACGGCCGGGTACTCTGGATCCCTGACGGCCTTCCATGCCGTGCACCCGAAGACCCCCAGGGTGAGCATCCAAGCAGCGAGGGCAGGCAGACCATTCTCGGCCGCGATGTGAACCGGATTGCAGTGGAGGTGACTCGGCCGGTTCCGAACCGCTTCCTCTTTCCGGTATGCGGGGTAGTTCGCGGCGACCATCTCCGGCCCGACCCCAACCCACGGATGATCAGCAGCCATTGCGAATCCGGCGCCAATCATTGCGATCCGGTCCTGATTGGCGTGCTGCTCGAGATCCGAGATCGACGAGATGCGCTCCCGAACGTCGGCCGGCAGCACCGCCACTGCGATGACGGCCACGAGAGGCAGAGCGAGCACCGGGCGAGGCCGCCACAGAATCGCAGCCAGGCCGAGACCTGCGGCCAGGCCCAACCAGGCATTGCGTGTCAGGGAGAGAGCGAGCACAAAGGTGTGGAGCACCAGCACTGGAGCGATCCACCACCGGCGGCGGGAGTCGCCATGGATCAGCTGACCGGCGAGAATGAGAACCACCGTCATCGTCCACCCGGCAAAGGTCATGTAGTGGCTGAATACCCCACTGGCCCGGCTGTCGAGGTGGATCCCGGTGAGCAACGTCTGCCACAGAGCATAGAGCGACGACACCGTCGAAATTCCGGCCAACAGCACGATGAACCGATCCCACCGGGCCCGTGTCAGAAGCGAGAGAGTCATCGGCACCAGGAGCAAGGTGGCCAGGTTGGCGAGTGAGCTGAAGCTCGCTCCCCTGTCGACCGAGAACCAGGCCGAGACGAAAGACCAGGCGGCCCAGGCCGCAAGCGGCCACACAATGGCGGCAGATCGAAAACGTGCGCTGCCGCTGACAAGGGCGGGGACCCACGCCAGAAACGCCAGGCCGAGCAAGATATTTGCTGCGGCGATGAACAGACTCGCCGCAACCGCGAGTAGGAGCAGCCCGGCGGCGGCCTTCTCAAAGCGAAGCAGCCTGGACCTCCTCGAGAGTGAGCGCCTCGTCCTCGAGCATGACCGGAATGTCTGAAACCACCGGGTAGACGCGGCCCGCGGGTGACGCCAACCCGACTTCGACGACGGGCATCTCGTCCTTGAACTGGTCGCGGTAGCGCTCGACGAGACGATCACAGATCGCCTTCGGAAGCTCAATGACCTGCAAAGATGTCTTGTCAACCGGGCATACCAGGATTTCGAGCAGGGTCGGATCAACCGTCATGGCAACCGTCCTCCGGGTTGCATTCTACATCGAGGTTCGGTCTCGGGGAATTCGAAACATCAGGCAGCGCTTCACCGATTCTGTGCCTGCGCCCCCCCCTGCTTCCACTCCTCGGCCCAGACGAGCCTGTAGGCTTCAGCGAGATAACGAACCCTCCGAATATAGGAGTAGGTCTCGGGAATCGGTACCTGCTCGGTAAAGACTCGAGGGTCTGGCCACTGGCGATACCACCTCCGGGCTCTGGTCTCGCCGGCGTTGTACGCAGCGAGGGCCGGCTCGACGGCTTTGAAGCGGTTGAGCAATGCGGCCAGCTCCCGGGCGCCCAGCCTGAGGTTCACCTCCGGGTCGAAGAGGTCGGGACGCGATCCGAGGCCGAGGGCTCGCGCATGCGGGCGAGCCGTACCCGGAAGGAGCTGAACCACACCGAGGGCGCCGGCGGGCGATCGAGCGGTGGCGTTGAAGATGCTCTCCTGACGGGCAAGGCCGGCCAGGAGCCACGGCTCAATCCCTGCCTCCCTGGCTGCGTTGCGAAGGGCCACCCCCCAGCGCAGCGGGAGGTATGACCGCACCGCGTTCGCGGGCGATCGTGCGAGGCTGACGGACCCGAGATCGGCAAACCCCTTGCGGAGCCATCGTATCGCCAGGTCGGGCCGTTTTCGCGCGAGTTCGAGCTCGGCTGCGCTCAGAGCCTCCCCAGGCGGGACCATGGAGACCCTCCTCACACGCCGCCACTCCTGCGACGCGAGGTCATGTTCGCCGAGGTTGATCAGGCGAGCTACCGAAGTGGGCGGCGGGAGCGGGTTGATCTCGGCCGCGAGCACGAGTTCCTGGGGGGCAGGCATACCCTGGTCATCGCGCCTCCACAACCCATAGAGGTCATCCACGGTGACCGTAGAGGTGTCGACCCTCCCACCGTTTTGCCCATTCCAGAACCGCAAACACCGCGTATCGTCCGGCAAGCTGGAGGCCAAGCTCTCGACCGCCTCTGCCTGACCCCCGGCCGTTGCGAGCGCGACCCCTAGTCGGCGCCCGAGCCAGGACCGGCGATCGCCGTGCCAACCCTGCGCCGCCAAATCACGCCATGCATCAAGGGCAAGATCGAGACGTCCCGCCTCGCTCGCGCACTCGAGCTCGAGCTCAAGGGCCGCAACAGCGGTGAGCGGATCCGCAGTGCGCGCCCGCCGGGCGGCAATCATGCATTCGGAAAATGCGGCTTGTGCGTTTTTCTTGGGAAAACGAGACCACCCCCGACGACGCCATGCTTCACCGCGAATGAGGGCTTCGTCACCCGTACACCGGGAAAGCGAAGGCAGGGCGCTCAGGGCTCGCGATGTCGAGCCCGCAGCGAGCTCCGACCGCCCTAACTCGAGGCGGCGTATTGCCTCGAGATCGCCGCCGGCCTTGATCGAGCGAAGCTCAGATGCACTCTGCCGTGGATGACCATCGAGACGCCATTGCACGGCCCGCGATATTCGTTCGGCCGGGGTAAGGCTGCCCACCGCGAATCGTTCGAGGTTCTTCCCAGCAGCCCGCAGGACCGCAGGCGCTGCCACAGCAAGGCGGCGGGCGGCAGCATTCTGCGTATTCGGATCGGGGGCGAGCAACCGAACCGCGTCTGCTTCGTTTGCTGAGCCCGGTGTCACCATATCCAGAACGGCGGCGGCACCGTCCCAGTCGCCCGCCCCGAACTCGAGACGAGCCAGAGTGATGCGCGCTGCATCGGCAAGATCGGGCGGCGGTTGCTGAGCGAGGAACTCCCGCCACGCATCGGCCCCCGCTGCTGCCCGTTCGAGGCATGCAAACCACAGCTCGACCCGGAGACGCTCGAGTTCGGAACCACGTCCAGCATCCCTCAACGATGCGGCAGCGGTGACCGGGTCGTTGTGGCGAAGCGTGACACCAGCCTCGAAAGCGGCGATCCGCCGCTCACTCTCCCGATTCGCACTCCCCGGCCCCCCAGCTGGGAGACACGAAACCGTCGCGAGGATGGCGACGGCTAGGAGGGTGTAGGGCATTGATGGTGGATGGATTTCGGAGGGTCGTTTGAGGTCATTTTTCGGCGGATTCGCAGGCTCATACTGGTGGTATGGGTCAAGAATACGCCGAA
>CAZCEX010000009.1:0-21516 GCA_964497785.1 uncultured Thermoanaerobaculia bacterium
GGGCCTACGAGTACTACGCTGTGTGCGAAGAGGTGCTGCAGCGTGTCGGAAATGCGGACAACGGCGGCAGGGAAGGGGAGGAATAGAATGGCTGGACCGAAAAGAGGCCTTCCCAAAAAAGGACTCATGCGGCACGATCGGCACTATGTCGACGAGTTGACTCAAAGAATGGGTGAAGGCATCGGACGCATGGTCCGAGTGACCAGCATCTCGAGCAACCAGGACCAGCCGCGATCCAACCTCGGCGATCTTTCCGACCTCGTCAGCAGCATCGAAAACCATGGCGTTCTGGAACCCCTTCTCGTTCGCAAGCGGAACGGGGGCGACTACGAGCTCGTTTCTGGTGAACGCAGGTTTCACGCGGCAATGCAGGCCGGGCTGACGGAAGTGCCCTGCATCGAGCTTCACGTCAGCGATGAGCATGCCCTGGAGATCGCACTGATCGAAAACCTTCAGCGGCAGGATTTGAGTGCTTTCGAAGAGGCCGAGGGTTTTCAAACCCTGATTTCAAAGTACTCATACACCCACGAGGAGGTCGCCGCGGCGGTCGGCAGATCGCGAGTTACGGTGACTGAGAGCCTGCGGCTGTTGGTGATCCCGAGGGAGATTCGAAACGCATGTCGGCATGCCGACATTGCAGCTAAAGGGCTGCTCCTGGAGATCGCGCGCGCGCCGTCTCAGGCGTCGATGCTCGAACTTGTCGAGGCGATCGTTGTTGAACGATTGGACCGTGCGGCGATCCGTGATCTTCGCCAGACCATGAGCCGGCAAGATGGTGACGCGCCTGGTCAAGCGAAAGGCGAACAGCAGAACAGAGAACTCGCCGGGCGCAGTCGACCCTTTGTCTGGAAGTACAAATCTGCTGACAGACCGTTCAGGCTCTCGTTGGCTTTTGATAGTGGTGAAGAACCGGGTCCAGAGCAGGTGATCTCCGCCCTTGAAGATTTGCTGTCGGAGCTTCGGCAATCGATGACTCCCGAAGAATAGACGGCGGAGCAGTTCGAAGTAGAGTTCCTGATAGAGGCGAAAACCTTTGTATATTGTTGTTTTGGCATATTCAGGTTTACATAATATATCTTATCGGACCTTGCATATGCCGAAGAGCCCTGCGGATTTCTCTCGACCTGTGGAAAAGTTGTGAATTGTTCCGGAGTGCGCCGGACGCCCTTGAAGCGACATTGAGTTACACTCCCCTGCGAAGGAGGCGTCGTGCGGCTCGTAACCAGGCTCGATCGCCACATCACATCAGAGGTCACCGTTCCATCGGTTCTCGCGTTCTTTGTCTATACGATGCTGATGCTCATGAACGGGCTTTTTTCGCTCATGGAGCAGGTTGTCGTCTATGGGGTTTCCCTCGAAAATGCTCTGCGCATCGTTCTAATCGGAATTCCCAACGTCGCGATCATCACGATTCCGGTCAGCTTTCTCTTCGGGGTGTTGCTCGCCGCCGGAAGGCTGACTGCCGATAACGAAATCATTGCCATGCAGTCGGCCGGCATTTCCGTAGCCCGTCTCTATAAACCGATCCTCATCATCGGCCTGGGCCTGACCCTCTTCAACGCCTACCTTTCGGAGGCGGTGATCCCGCGCTCCAACCGCCAGGTCCAGGAGCTCAAACGGACCATGTTCTCCGCTGGTAATGCCATCGGCCGTATCCAGCCGAGAGTCTTTTATGACGAGCTACCGAATCTCCTCCTCTTTATCCAGGATATCGACCAGTCAACCGGCCACTGGATGAATGTTCTCATTCACCGAACGGTTTCTCCCGACGAGGAACAGCTGACATTCGCCAGCCGCGGACGCCTCGTCTCTGCGACTGGCGATTCCAAGGACGCCCTTCTCGTTGGCGCCGACGGTGAGGAAAACGTTTCATTGAACTCTTCCGACGAGCCACAGGAGAGCTGGATTCTCCTCGAAGACATGGTGACTCATACCATCAACCGCAAGCACCCGGAGAAGTTCCTCACCAGCACCGTTCAAACCCACCTTTTCCGACCACGGCCCGACGATCCTCTGCAAGGCCAGACAACCTACCGATTAAGCCTCCGCGAACGCAGCCGCCAGGATCTCCTCAAGGTTCTACGCGAAGGCGTTCTGGACGGCGAGGAGGACGTTTCTGATTCTCCCAAAGACCGCGAGCGTCGAGAACGTCAACGAAGAGAGGCTGCCCTAGAGCTGCACCATCGTTTTGCTATTCCGGCAGCGTGTACGACCTTCGCCCTTCTTGCCCTCCCCCTCGGTATCGGCACACGTTCCGGCGGACGTGGGCGCGGCTTCTTCTACTCGATCCTCGTTGTATTGGTTTATTTCGTTCTCGACAATTACGCCGCTTTTCTCGTCATGAACCGCGGAGTACCGCCCTGGCTGGGGGTCTGGATTCCGAACATCGCTCTCACGTTGGCGGCCTTGTTCTTGGCTCGGCGTATGGGACGCTGGCTCGGAGAGAGACAGGCTTCCGAGACATGGCTGAATCGCCTTCTCCGAAGGTTGTGGACCTGGCGGGCCAATCGTCATTCTCGCCGGGGCGGCCATGGCGAAACTCGGGAGTTGACCGGCTCGATCCCAATCGGCATCCAACGCCGCCGCTACGGCAGCGGTTTTCCGATCCTGCTTGACAGGTACCTCAGCCGGAGGTTTGTGCCACCCCTTGCCTTGGTTCTGCTGAGCACGACATCGCTGTACATCATCGGGGATTTGACGAATCGCATCGACGAGATCGCCCAAAACCACGCCTCCTCGGAGGTCGTGCTCGCCTACTACCTGAATACGATACCGAGAGCGATTTTTGACGTCCTCCCATTTGCGATCCTGATCGCCGTGATCACGGTCCTGACGGTCCTCGAACGGCAACAGGAAATGACTGCGCTCAAGGCGGCCGGCCTGTCGGTCTACAGGTTGATGGTTCCACTGGTACTGATTGCATGCCTTGCCGGCGGTGCTATGTGGCTCCTCGGCGAGGAGATCGTACCCAAATCGAATCGTACCTCGTGGCGTCTTCTCGATCAGATCAAGGGTCGGTCGTCGACACGCGGTAGCTTTGCCATGGATCGCAACTGGCTCCTGGCACGCGACGGCCAGACCTTCTACACCTTCCTTCGATTCGACATGGATCAGAAGAGTCTGATTCGTTTTTCGATGTTTCAGGTGGATTCGGAGATGCGGCTGCGATATCAGCTGTCGACGCCCAGGGTCTGGTATGACAGGGGTGGATGGTTCACCGACGGAGGGTGGTATCGAACGATCACCGGAGACGGCGAAGAGGAGTTCCGGAAAATCGTGCGCAAGACCGAGGTCGGTATTCCGGAAGCGCCGGTCTACTTCGGGCAGGAGCGCCATCACCCCTCCGAAATGTCTATTCAGGAGTTGGGGCGCTTCATCGACGAGCTCAGAGCCTCGGGCTATCAACCTGCTGCCCTCACCGTGCGCTGGCATCAGAAGCTGACGACACCGCTTTCAGCGCTCGTTCTGACGCTGCTCGCCCTTCCTTTTGCCCTCGGCAGGACAGGTCTGCGGGCCTCGACCATGCACGGTGTCGCCACCGCGACGATTCTCGGGGTCGGTTACTTCATGCTCCTCGTGCCGCTTTTCGGAAAGTTGGGAGAGGCCGAGTTCCTTCCCCCGATAGTTGGGGCTTGGGCGCCAGTCCTACTTGCCACCCTCTTCGCCGTGAACCGGATCACTTCGATTCGCACATAACGATCGTATTGAATCGCCTTCGAAAAGGGTGGAGATCGAGCTCGCGATGGGCAGGGTGGTGCCGGTTCGTCAGGAGGGCCACCAGTCTTCGACTGCGGAGGGACGAATGATCACACCTCGACACAGCCCCGGGGATCGATCGCCACAGGGGTACCCTCTCCATCAACGTTGACATAGGTGATCTCCGCCCTCGTGACGTCGATGATTCTTTCCCGGTCCCAATACCGTGCGGCCCTGACCGTCACAACCACAGTGACCGACGTCCGACCGACCGTCACGACGTCGGTATTAAAAGAGACCAGGTCGCCAACGAAGACTGGTTCTTCAAATACCACCTCCTTCATGGCGACGGTCACGACCCGTTTCGCACCCGCGAGGATGGCGCCTTCGGCGCCCGCCTGGTCGATGTAGGACAAGATGACCCCGCCGAAAATGGTCCCCGCTGGGTTGGTATCCCTGGGCATCATCAGCACGCGGGTCGCGGGTTCGAGACTAACCATCTTTCACCTCTGGTGCATTCGCCGTCCGGGTCAAAATCTTCTGTTCGTGCAGCTGTTCCTGCACGGTTTCACTCCATCCCCTGTTAGCCGCCGGGCTGGCCGGGCTGGGGTGCAGGATTCGACCGATCTTGACACCTGTATCTTCGAGAACGGAGGTAGCCCTGGCGGCTGCGAAGGCGCCAATGCCAACCACCCACTTGGGTTCCAGGTGGTCCACCACGGCCTTCAGAGCGCGGTCGCACGCAGCGAAGAGCGGTCCTTTTTCATGACGAGGAAGGCGATCCGGAGTTCGGTTCCTGCCGCCATCCTCTAGAAAAACCAACGGGCAGTAGTTCGCAACAAACGCTTCTGCGAAAAAGGCCTCGGGAGTGACCCAACGAGAGCGGACCCATCCCCACAGGCGAGCTCCGCTGACCTCGATGCGCGGGCAGTCCAGGCCCAGGACAGGGCGTTTCGGGTGCTCCTCTTTCGGCTTGCCGATCGGCTCGTGGATCTGCAGCCACTCGCCCACCGTCTCGACATCGCCGAATGGGATGCCGGTCTGCGCCATGCCGAAGGGCCCAGGGTTCATGCCAAGGAAAACGACCCTCTTTGGCGAATGTGCAAATCTGGAGAGGTAGGCCTCGTGGCTATTTTCGGCATATTCGAGAGGGTTGTATACGAAGCGCGTCGGCGGCCCGAACTCGATGCTCGAGAGGTCCTCCCGCAGTTGCCGGTAGACAGGGCTCAGTATCCCCTCAGTCATTCGGCGACAGGGCTTTCTTCCGCCATGAGCTCCTCGGGATCCGGCAGCTCTGCCAACGATTCGAGACCGAAGTGCACGAGGAATTCCTTCGTCGTACGATACAAGAAGGGCTTGCCGACGACTCGTTTTCTGCCAGCCATTTTGATGAGGCGGCGGTCGAGCAGGGTTCGAACGACCCGGGTCGAGTTCGCACCACGCAGGAAATTGATCTCCGGCAGGGTCACCGGTTGCCTGTGCCCGATGATTGCGAGGACTTCGAGTGCCGCTTGAGAGAGTCGTTGCTTCGCGCCAAGACCGTGAAAAATCCGAAGTGCGTCATCGATCTCGGTGGGGGTCACAAACCGCCATCCGCCGGCAACGGTCTCGAGCCGAATGCCGCGGTCTGGCTGCTCGCACTCCTTCCGGAGGTCCTCGAGGATCTCTACGACCGTCGCCTCGGTCGACGGGTCGCCGCCAGCGGTCTCGGCCAACGATGAAACCGTAACCGGGCCCCGCGACGTGAGCAGGGCCGCCTCGATAAAGGCGCGCATCTCTTCACGTTGCAAACGGCACCTCCTCAGGTTCTGCCTTGAAGGCGTGCTCGGATCGGAACTGCCTCGGTCCTGGGCGGAGGTAGATCTCAGCAAAAACCCGCCGCTGCTCAGCGCACACCCCACCTAGTCTGACCAGCTCGAGTGTTGCGACGACCAGGGCGACCACCTCTTCCGGGTCCGGCGTCGAGTCGAGAAGGCGGATCAAAGGAATCAGGCTGGCGTCGTGAACACGATCGTACAGGTCGCGCATGGTGTCCTCAACCCGATAGCGCAGGGGCTTGACCTCCAGTGGAGGCGGATGCGTCGTGGCGAAACGTTCCATCACGCTGAGATAAGACCTGGCCAGAATTCTGAGATCCACATCCTCCCAGTCGATATCGATGTCTTCAGAAAGCGTGGACGTGCTCATATCCGGCTCCCAGAGACAACGGCGTACGACATGGAAGTCATAAAGGACCGCAGCGACCTCCTTCACCCTTCGATACTCGAGGAGACGTTCGACCAGCTCCATGCGCGGATCTGACTCGTCATCTTTTGACGAAGCGCGAGGAAGCAGGGTGCGCGATTTGAGGTCGAGCAGCCATGCTGCCATCCAGATGAACTCGCCTGCGAGATCGAGATCCATTATCTGCATGTTACGGAGCTCATTTTGATACTGCTCGCAAATCGACGAGATCGGGATGTCGTAAATCGAAACGTCGTTCTTGCGGATGAGGTGGAGCAGCAGGTCAAGCGGGCCGCTGAAAGAAGGGATGACGACCGCAAGCCCGCCGTCGTCCTCAGAATCATGTTGCAAGCCCTGGCCGTCTTCCATCGCCAGAGTATAACGACGATTTCCCCAGCCTTTCATCAATCTTCTCTCCCGAGGCGTTCTTCACGACGAGGTATTACAATAAGCTGGCCGTTACGGCCGGAGGTGGTGCAGTGGAAAAGTGGGACGGACAGATGGGCCTCTTCGAAGAAAACCCGCAGAGGGCGGTCCCCAGCCAGCGCAACGTCGTTGTCTTCGACCTCGAAACGCAACGTTCCTTCAAGGATGTCGGTGGGCGAACCCAACTCCATCGTCTGGGAGTGTCGGTGGGTGTGGTGTACTCCTACGCAACCGACAAATATACCGTTGTCACAGAGGATACGATCCAACAACTCATCGATATCGTGCTCGGCGCGGAGCTGGTGATCGGCTACAACCTTCGAGGGTTCGACTACGAGGTCCTGAGGGCCTATACCCAAGCCGATCTACAGTCCCTGCCGACCTGTGATCTCATGCTCGACCTGGAAGAACGGCTCGGATTCCGACCGAAGCTCGAAAGCGTCGTTGTACCCACCCTTGGCGCCGGGAAGAGCGCCGACGGGTTGCAGGCGCTCGAATGGTGGCGTCAGGGCGAGGTTGACAAGATCGCCGAGTATTGTACGGAGGATGTCAGAGTCACCAAAGAGCTCTACGATTTCGGCATCCGCAATCGGTTCGTACTCGTCAATCGTTTTGGTGGGAAGAGCCGTCAGGTCACTGTTGACTGGTGACCCCCGCCAAGATTTCGAAGTAACCTGGAGAGCTTGCTTCGATCCAGATGTTGCTTGACGACAAACGCATCAGCGCCGGCGTCGAGACCCGCGAGTCGGTCCTCGTTTCCGCCTGCTGTGGAAATCAGAACAATCGGAATATGGGCTGTTTCTGGTCGGCCCCGAAGTGTTCGGGTGAGCTCGAGGCCGTCCATCTCGGGCATGTCGATGTCCGTCACCAGACAGTCGACCTCCATTTCTCCGAGCCGGCGAATTGCCTCACCCGCGGAGTCGACCGCCGTCACTACGAAGTGCTCCTTTGTCAGCATTTTGCGAACCATCTCCCGGGTCACTCGGGAGTCGTCGACCAACAATACTCGGGTGCGGACGGGAAGATCGCTGACGGGACCCACTGGAAAAACCCCGCCCTCCCGGACGGTGTCGAGGCTGGATACGTCCATCACGCCAACAGCCTGTCCGCGGACCAGGAGAGCCATCCCCTCGAGCAGGGAAACCGAGCCCATTGCCTCAGGAAAAGCCCGGACAAAGACCTCCTCTTCGGCGATGACTTCATCGACCAGAAGGTCGAAACGACGCCCCGAAACGGTCAGCCGAACGGTCACGTTCGAGGGGCTCTCTGGGCGGCCAAAGATCTTCGCGAGGTCGAGGGTTCTGATATCGCTTTGCAACCGGGGTCCCTCTTCCGATTCTCCGCTCCCGGGTTCGGCCCGTACCTGATTGAAGTCGAAGCCGCGAATGACGGCGCTCGGCAGGGCGATCTGGAACCCGGCTGCTTCGACTACAGTGACGCGTACCCCACGACGTGCAACCGGCAGGTCGAGACTGAACACCGTACCTCGTCCCGGTTCGGAGTCTACCCAGACCTCTCCCCCCACCCTACGCACGGCTGCGGCTACGGCATCCAGACCAACCCCCCTGCCGGAAACTTCGCCAACTGTTTCCCGGGTTGAAAAACCAGGACGAAAGAGCAGCTGAAGAATGGCGCCCGGATCCAGATCCAGCCCGGCCCCCGCACCGAACACGCCTTCGCTCTCTTTGAGAACGTCAGCCGGATCGATTCCCCTGCCATCGTCGGCAACTTCCAGGCGGAAACGATCCCCGGCGGCGTGAGCCCTGAGAACAATCAGCCCCTGGCCGGGTTTGCCCGCTTGTCGCCGTGCTGCCCGGTCCTCCACGCCGTGGTCGATAGCATTGCGGCCGAGATGCACGAGCGCTTCCCGAAGGGCTTCGACGATACGGCGATCAAGCCGACAATCCAAACCCTCGATCCTCACCTCGACATCCTTGCCGAGAGACCCGGCCAGGTCCTCGATGTGTCGAGCGAGATGCCTGAGGAAGGGCCCCGCCGGCTGGACCTGTAGAGAAAGGAGTGTATCGAGCTGGTGGTTCACCAGGTCCTCGAATCGGCGTCTGGCACGACCCGTATCAAGGGCAAGGCGCCGCAGACTCGTCGACAGCCCGGCGAGGACCTGGCGAGGCTCGTGGCCCCCGACACCTCCCTCCGCCAGCCGAGCGAGCTGGTCGAGCCTTTCAACCGCGCCCCCCGCGCTTTCGGAAATGACTCGAAGACGGGCGCTCTCATCCGACAGCCCATCAAGAATGCTCCTAGGCAATCGCACGTCATCGGACGGGGCGGTCGCGAAGGGATCGGAAGCCGCATCGACAATGGCCTGTCCTCGTTCTTGTCTGCGGCCCGTACCTTGATCTTGGGCTGAAGGGCCAGAAAGCGAGGTCACTCGTTCCAGAATCTGCTCGACAAGAGGTCCCAGTCGGCCCATCGACGCCGGTTCGCCGGATCCGAGCACGTCTTCAGCCTGGTGACACAGCTCGGCGACAGCACCAAGACCGATCATGCGGCTGGCGCCCTTGAGGGTGTGAAGCTCTCGTTGTGCGGCGCGAGCAGCGGTCTCGTCCCCGTCACTCTTGAGCAGGTCGCGCAACCGATGCAACCGCTCCGTCGCCTCTTCGAGGAACAGTGGGAGCAGTTCGTCGTTAGCGCCGCCCACGATGGTTCACCGGCCTCCGCTCGGTATGCCTGGTTCGGCTCCGACGAGCCAGGTCTCGTCACGATGTCTCATTCCTCAGATCCGCGCCCAGTTGCGTACGTTGACGTCGATCCCCAGGATTCCCACCGTGATGTCCTTTCGATTGCTGGCTACCGCAACCACCGAGAAGCAGTGATCGCCGGTGAGGATTGATTCATAAAGTGGTGTCACAGCGCAGGGATTGCCGCTGCTCACCGCTTTGAACCAGGGCCTGTCAGAGTAGACCTTGCCGACCTCTACCCCAGTTTCACTCTCTGTTTCGCCAACCAGCTTCCGGTTGACGGCGAATGCCACCATGCATCCTTCGGGGTCGGTGAGATAAGCCATCTCGAGATAAGGGAGGCGGTCGAAGGCCTCCTTGAGGTTGCCCTCGAGCGCCTCCGGGTTGCTCATGACCGATGACATCGTACTCGCCATTTCCAACGCCTGGTGTTTCAGTGAGTGCACGGAGTTGATACGAAAGCTCTGCGAGAGAAGCTGTATCGACAGGGCGAGGCTATTGAGCTTGTGGGCAACACCCGTATAGTGTTCGAGTTCCTCGGCCATCCGTTGGATGACATCACTTTCCTCCTTGACCGTGAGTACCACCTCGGCAGAGGCCGCACGCTGCTCCTCGGTGGCGAGCGAGATCCCGCGAGCGGTGCGAGCTGTGTCGGCAAGGGCACTCGAAAGGTGCTCGATCGTCTCGGCCGTCGATCGGCTACCGACCAGAACCTGGGAGGTGACGTTTGAACCCTCCTCCGTGGCGTTGACCACCGAGCGGATGGAGCCCGCAAACTCATCCAGCAAGGAACGAACACTGTCGACGGACTCCCGTGAGCGCTCTGCAAGGCGTCTCACTTCGCGCGCCACGACACCGAATCTTTCGCCGTGCTCTCCTGCCGCAGATGCCTCGATAGCCGCATTCAGCGAAAGGATGTGGGTCTCCTGTGCAATCTCGGTGATGAGGTCGAGCACGCGGTAGATCTCACGCGCACGCCTGTCGAGGGTATCTGCCCGAGTCTCGATAGTCGCCATGTGCTCGCGAATCATCTCCACCCCGGCAACCGCGGACTCAACCGCTGCGGCGCCGGTACGCCCGGCCTCTTCCGCACGCGTCGCCAGGTCAGCCTGACCTGCGGCATTGCCGGCGATTTGCTGTGCGGTCCGCGCCAGCTCCTCCATCGTCGCGGTGATCTGCACTACCGAGGCCGCCTGTTCAGAAGAACCGGAGGCGAGCTGGGCCGAGGTCTCCTCCACCGAGCCCGCATTGGCAGCGACTTCGACCGACACCTTCTGGATTTGCTGCACCAGACCACTCAACGCGCTGACCGCAGCGGCTGCGGAGTTGTCCAGTGGCGCCGGAAGTAGCCGCAGCGGTTCTTCGGCTGCGACAAGATCTCCGGTCCGAAACTGCCTGAGCACCTCCTCCATCGCCTGCTGCCTTTCGTCACACTGCAGCTCGAATCGCTCGAGCTCGCGCGAGGCCCTCAGTTTGGGAAGGTGGACGAACAAAAATTGAACCGCCACCAGGAGAATTGCCAGAACCAGATATACGCGCACTACCCAGGACCACGGCCCACCTCCGGCCGTGATCTCCAGCAACGCACCTCCCGGCAGTACGGCCAGCAGAAGGATGATCAGACCAAGCCATTCACGAAAACGATCAGCTCTCATCGATTGATTCCTTTCGCGCCTCGAACACACCGAAATCGACGCACGACACCACCCGGCCGTCGTCGATCACAGTCTTCTTCAACAGGCCGCCCCGCGTGCTTTCACCCGAACCCAACTCGACGGTTCTGACGTCGAGGGCCTCGTCGACGACGAAGCCGAGGTCGTCTCCATGACCGACCCAAACGACGATCACCGTGCCCGAGCCGCTCCATCGGGACCGCAACCCCGTCGTCAGGTTCTCGAGGGACAACACGGCAAGCGGCTCGCCGCCGAACCGGCCGAGCCCGATGAGGGCTGGAGCGTATCCTGCAACCGGCCAAAGATTCATCGACGCAACCACGCGTCGAATGCGTTCGGCGGGCAAGCCATAGTGCCGCTCTCCCACCCGAACGATGAGGTGGGGCGCCCGGGGGCTTGGAGGCTGGAGGTCTTTCCCCATACAACCCAGCATACAAGGCCGGGAGATCACCCGCATCAATACAGGCCATTGCCGTGGTGTAGGTTTTCGGCAGAGCAAGAAAGACGCCCCGGTCGAAACCGGGGCGTCGGAGACCTGCGGAAATGGAGCCTACTTGGAGATCGCGACCTTGACCATCTCTTCAATGGTTCCAGGCTCGACTTCCTCGAGCTCGTACTTGACGTTGGCGATCGGCTTGTTCACCGTGAGGATTCGACTCAGCTGACTGGGGGTGCCTTCGACAACAACATCAGCAGGGGTGTTGTTGATGGTTTCTTCGAGCTCCCTGACCTGCACATCGCCATATCCCATGGCAGGAAGAATCGCGCCGGCGTTCGGGTATTTTTCGTAGGTGGCCTTGATCGTACCGACCGCATAGGGTTTGGCGTCCACGATTTCCGCCGCCCCGGCGCCCTTGGCGGCGAACCACCCCGCACCATAGGTCATGCCACCGTGGGTCAAGGTCGGTCCGTCCTCGATGACAAGCGCTCTCTTGCCCTTGATGAGCTCGGGATGGTCAACCGTGATGACTGACCGGCACTTGATGATCTTTGCATCCGGGTTGGCCATCCGGCAGTTTTCCATAACCTGTTCGACCTTGACGGGGTCAGCAGTGTCGACCTTGTTGACGATCAACAGATCGGCGATTCGAAGATTGGTCTCCCCAGGGTAGTAGCTGAGCTCGTGTCCCGGCCTGTGGGGGTCGACCAACGTAATGGAGAGGTCCGGCTTGTAGAAAGATGTGTCGTTGTTGCCGCCATCCCACAGGATGACGTCCGCCTCTTTCTCGGCCTCTCGCACGATTTTTTCGTAGTCCACACCGGCATAGACGATGAAGCCATTGTCGATGTGCGGCTCGTACTCTTCTCGCTCTTCGATTGTGCACTGATGGCGGTCGAGGTCTTCATAGGTCTCGAAGCGCTGGCATGCCTGTTTGGCGAGGTCACCGTAGGGCATGGGGTGACGAATCGCCACGACCTTCTTACCCAGTTTTTTGAGGACGTGTGATACGTAGCGTGTGGTCTGGCTTTTGCCGACGCCGGTGCGTACGGCGGTGATCGAGATGACCGGCTTCGATGACTCGATCATCGTTCGGGTCGCCGAGCACACACCAAAATGTGGCCCCCACCCAATCACCTGACTGGCTTTGTGCATGACGTAGGAGTGGGGTACATCCGAGTACGAGAACCAGACCTCGTCGACATCGTGCTCACGAATGAGCCTTTCGAGTTCCTCTTCCGCGTAAATCGGAATGCCCTGCGGATAGAGCGACCCTGCAAGTTCCGGCGGGTAGCTCCGTCCTTCGATGTCGGGAATCTGGGTGGCGGTGAACGCCACCACGTCATACTCTTCGTTGTCCCTGAAAAGAACGTTGAAGTTGTGAAAATCGCGCCCAGCAGCGCCCATGATGAGGACTTTGGTACGAGCCATTAGCACCTCCGTAAGCCGCGCCTTTGAATCGGCGGCTCTGTGACCGCCGGGTAAAGCTGAACCGGCGGGCACGGGGATTCTATCAAAGCGTTTCTAAATGAACCCGCACCCTGCGAAATCATTTCGTTTTGTCTGAGTTGACGGCACCCGGACACTTCGAAGTCATGGCGGCTGCCAAACTGCCGTCAACTCTGACAAAACGATCTGCCGAACGCCTAACCCGCATAATTCACCAGCCTTCTACTGCGGACGGCGAGGCACTGCACTCAGCGGTGTTTTCTCGCCTCGGGGTGCTCAACGGACTGGCAAGTACGCCTGCGCGCCCCTCGGGTCGAAAACCCCACTGCGCACAGCGCCTCGCCGCCCTCGTGACGAACCCTGGTGAATTATGCGGGCTAAAGATGCGCCAGTCCTCGGGCTACTCCCACTCAATGGTCCCCGGTGGCTTCGACGTCACGTCGTAGACCACCCGATTAATGCCACGAACCTCGTTCACCACCCGCCGAGCGATTTTGTCGAGAACCTCCGGGGGAAATCGAAACCAGTCTGCGGTCATGAAGTCGGTCGTCGTCACTGCGCGGACCGCGAGGACCTGTTCGTAGGTCCGGGAGTCGCCCATGACGCCTACCGATTGAATCGGCAGGAGTACGCACAACGCCTGCGAGATCGCGTCGTAGAGTCCGGCCGTGCGAATCTCGGACAGTACTATATGGTCAGCCTCCTGGAGGATGGCCACACTGTGCCGTGAAACCTCGCCCAGGATACGGACCGCCAACCCGGGCCCCGGAAAAGGATGCCTCCAGACAAAATCGTGCGGGAGCCCGAGTGTCTCCCCCACTCTGCGAACCTCGTCCTTGAACAGGTCTCTCAGGGGTTCCACCAGCTTGAGGCCGAGTCGTTCGGGCAGACCACCAACGTTATGGTGGGTCTTGATGACGGCCGCGGTGCCACGAACGCCAGAGCTCTCGATAACATCGGGATAGAGCGTTCCCTGGGCTAAATAGTCGACATCGGAGATCCTCCTCGCCTCTGCTTCGAAGACCTCGACGAACTCACGGCCAATGATTTTCCGTTTCGCCTCGGGGTCGGAGACACCTTCTAAAGCGCTAAAAAATCGATCGGCTGCTTCGATCACGACCAGGGAGATACCGAAGTCGTCAAAGCTCTGCTCGACCATCTCTCTTTCCCTCTTTCTGAGCAGACCCGTATCGACGAAGATAGGGATCATCCGGTCACCGATGGCCTCCCGCAAAAGCACGGCAGTCACCGATGAGTCAACGCCGCCGGAGACACCGCAGATCACGCGTCCCGACGGCAGGTTGTCCGTCAAGGACTTGACAAGCTCGGTGCGAATCGCCTCCGGGTTCCAGTCACGTTTCGCTCCCGTCAGCTCGAGAAAACGCTCCAACACCATCGTCCCGTGCGGCGTGTGCTTGACTTCTGGGTGAAATTGGAGACCGACAAACCGACGCCTGATATCAGCCATCGCGGCGATGTCGGTATTGGTGGTTCGCGCAAGCACGACGAAGCCTGCAGGGACCTGGTCGACGTGGTCACCGTGGCTCATCCAGACCTTCTGCAAACTGGGCGTTCCTTCGAGGATCGACGATGTGTCGTTCACGGACATCTCGGCGAGTCCGTACTCACGGTTGGGTGATGGTACGACGGCGCCACCAAGATCACGAGCCATGAGCTGCATGCCGTAACAGATACCGAGAACCGGCAGTCCGAGTTCAAAAACGTCGCGGTCGACCTGCAACGCGCCTTCTTCGAAGACGCTCGCGGGGCCTCCGGAAAGGACGATGCCGATGGACCCGGCCCTGGAGATCTCGCGAGCCGGGATATCGCCTCGCTGAACGACGGTTTTTACGCCGAGTTCGCGTAACCTGCGCGCGATCAACTGTGTGTACTGGGACCCAAAGTCTAGGATGTGAATGATCTCGTGTTTCATGTTGCCCCCCGCGCGGCGATGCCGTTGACCCGGGGAGAATAGCACCGGCTGAGAAAACGACGGAAGACGCAAATCGGATTGACGGGAATGGAGTACCAGGCTAGGATCCGGCTGGTGAAAATGGCCACCTAGGAGTTTCTCTATGGCCTCTCAGTTTCTTCCAGTTCTCATAACCTTGAGCGTCGCTGTCGCAGCGGGGGCCGGATTGTTGGCGATGGCCGCCCTGGCGGGTCAACGTTCGCGGCATGAAAGCCCCGAGAAACGGGACGTCTACGAATCAGGCGTTCCGATCCTCGACCGTGCCCATAAACGGATTTCGGTGCACTTCTACCTGGTTGCCCTGGTATTCGTTGTGCTCGATGTGGAGGTTGCCTTTCTCTATCCCTGGGCGGTGGCCTTCCGAAGCGGCGTCGCTTCAGCCCCCTGGGTGTCCCTCCTTGACATGCTGGCGTTCATCTCCATCCTTGCCCTGGTGTACGGCTGGCTGTGGCGCGAGGGCATCTTCGACTGGGGCAGAAAACAGGCATCGAAAATCTCGGACGAGAAAAGAAGATGAAGAACCCACAGACTCCCCCGCTCAAGGTAGCCACCGTCGAAGAAACGACCACGGTCGACCTCGACGAAGCGCTCGGTGAATGTATCGAGGAGATCCTCGCTTGTTATCCGACCAAACAGGCGGCCCTGTTGCCGATACTCTGGGCCTGTCAAGAACGGTGGGGGTGGATTTCCGTCGGCATCATGGAGGCGGTCGCAGACCGGCTCGAC
Source organism: uncultured Thermoanaerobaculia bacterium (assembly GCA_964497785.1). Taxonomy (GTDB): domain Bacteria; phylum Acidobacteriota; class Thermoanaerobaculia; order Thermoanaerobaculales; family Sulfomarinibacteraceae; genus CAZCEX01. The sequence continues at coordinate 15,301 of CAZCEX010000009.1, forward strand.
CTCTCACCAGCGTACGTCGAGAGCGTCGTGACCTTTTATACGATGTACAGACGAACTCCTCCGGGGCGGTACCTCCTCCAGGTGTGTACGACGCTGTCCTGCCAGCTGTGCGGCGCCGGCGAGGTCGTCGAAGGACTCAAGGACAAGCTCGGCATCGGTTTCGGGGAGACAACGCCAGACAACAGGTTCTCCCTGGTTGATGTTCAGTGCCTCGGCGCGTGTGGTGAGGGCCCCATCATTCAGATCAACAATGATTTTCACTCGCAGCTGGCCGCGGACGAAGTCCAGAGCCTGCTCGACTCTCTCGAGTAATGATTATGGAACCGATACTACTCCGAGCTCGTGGCGAATTGAACCCCCGGTCGATTACGACCTACTTGAAGAACGGCGGTTACTCCGCCCTCAAGAAAGCATTGATCATGGACGCTACGGACGTGATCAGAGAGGTGAAGGTTTCGGGCCTGCGCGGACGAGGAGGCGCAGGATTTCCGGCAGGGGTGAAGTGGGGCTTCGTTCCCACCGACACCACCAAACCGAAGTACCTCATCTGCAACGCCGACGAGTCTGAACCCGGCACATTCAAGGATCGGGAAATCATTCACGTCGATCCGCACATGCTGCTCGAAGGAATGATCATTACCTCCTACGCGATCGGGGCAAATGTCGCCTATATCTACATCCGTGGAGAGTTCGTCCACGAAGCCGAAATGCTCGAGGTCGCCATAGCCGAAGCGAAACGCAAGAGGTATCTCGGCCAAAACATCCTCAAGACAGGTTTTGACCTCGAGATCTATGTGCACCGGGGAGCGGGCGCCTACATTTGTGGTGAAGAAACCGCCCTCATCGAAAGCATCGAGGGTAAGCGCGGCCAACCTCGGCTCAAACCGCCATTCCCAGCGGTGGCCGGACTCTTTGCGTGCCCTACCGTCGTCAACAACGTCGAAACTCTCTCCTGCGTCCCGCACATCATCGAACACGGTGGTGAGTGGTTCGCCGCTATCGGAACTGAAAAGAGCACTGGTCCGAAGCTGTTTTGTGTCTCGGGGCACGTCGAGAAACCCGGAGTATACGAGGTTCCGATGGGAACTACCTTCCGCGAAATCATCGATCAGCACTGTGGAGGGATGCGAGGCGGGCGACCGCTCAAGGCGTTCATCCCGGGAGGCTCTTCCGCGCCAGTCCTCAAGGCGGATGCAGTGGATACGCCGTCGAGCTTCGAGGGAGTCGCCGAGGCGGGTTCGATGCTCGGCTCGGGTGGACTGATCGTCATGGACGACACGGTCGACATGGTCTGGGCACTGGAGAATCTCCTGACCTTTTATTCCCACGAGAGTTGCGGCCAGTGCACCCCCTGTCGCGAGGGCTCGGATTGGGCCCTCGACATCTTGAGGAGGATTCGCCGGGGCCACGGCCACCCACGGGACCTCGAAACCCTCGAACGTATCGCCGACTATGCCAGCAGGGGGATGACGATATGCCCGCTCGGGGACGCCTTCTGCGAACCTATTCGGAGCTTTCTGAACCATTTCAGGGACGAGTTCGAGCAGGCGATCGCTTCCGGGACGCCACCAAAGACGATCAAGGAACCCGTTTTACCCGCGCGCGCCGCACGGTTGATGTTCGAGGGTGAAGGAGTGGATCCGTGTTGACCCTGACCGTAGATGGCATCGAAGTTCAGGTTCCCGACGGGAGCAACTTGATCGAAGCGGCAAGCAAAGCCGGCAAAGAGGTGCCAACCTACTGCTACCACCCTGGCCTCTCCGTCGTCGGTCAGTGCCGCATCTGTTTCGTCGAGGTCGAAGGCATGCCTCGCCTGGTCACCGCGTGCTCCACCATCGCCCAGGATGGCATGGCCGTAAATACGGCGTCGGACCGCGTCAAAGAAGCCAGGGCCGCGGTGATGGAGTTCCTCCTCGCGAATCATCCCCTGGATTGTCCGGTCTGCGACCAGGCGGGAGAGTGCGGTCTGCAGGACTACTCGGTGGAACACGGGCTCGATACTACTCACATGGTCGAGTCCCGGCGCGTCTATCCAGGGTATGAGAATCGGCGCATCGGGCCGCGCGTCGTCCAGAACCAGAATCGTTGCATTCACTGTACCCGTTGCGTGCGGTTCACCGAGGAGATTTCGGAGACCAACGATCTCGCGATGAAGAGCCGAGGGAACCACTCCTACATCGACACCTTCGACGGACGCCCGTTCGACAATCCGTGGTCCGCCTGCGTCGCCGACGTGTGTCCTGTCGGAGCTCTCACGTTGGAGGATTTCCGATTTCGGGCACGGGTCTGGGACCTCGACGAGACTCGATCGGTTTGCCCAGGTTGCTCCATTGGCTGCAATATCTGGATTGGCCACCTCGATGGTGTGGCCCACCGCTTCACTCCCAGAGAAAACCAAGAAATCAACGGGTGGTGGATGTGCGACTACGGCCGTTCGCTGGTCGGCAGCCTCAATCAGCGAGATATCGATGCACCGATGGCACAGCGTAACGGTCGGCCGGCGCCGGTGAGCTGGGAAGAGGCCATTGATCTCCTGGCAGGTGTGATTTCATCTTCGCGACCGCGAGTCGTCGCGTCGGCCGGTCTTTCGAACGAGACCCTCTACCTCGTTCAGAAGGTCCTGGTGGCCCACTGCGGCCTGGATGTCGTCGTTCCTATTGACGACGGTTTTCAACGCGCCGTCAAGAACGGGCGCGGAGAGTGGATCCGGAGCCGTGGGGCACTCCCCAACGCCACTGGCGCCAATTGTATCGGTCTGAGGACAGTCGATGCCGACGGACTCGCCGAGTTCGTCGCGCAGGGTCAGGTGATCCTGCTCGACGCCCTCGCCCACCCCTTCTTGCAAACAGATCGCGCCACCGAAATTCTGAAAGGAAGGGTCGCGACGGTATTCGGGTCGCAGCGGACTCCGCTCACGGACGCCGCCGATCTGTTGCTGCCGACCGCCACCTGGTTGGAAACGGAGGGGACCCTGACGTCCTCCACCGGGAGAGTGCAAATTGCCAATCAGGGGCGGCCACCCGGTGGGCTCAGCAGACCGGCTTGGAGAATCCTCGTCGAGCTCGGCAGTCATCTCGGCGTCCCGCTGTCTCATCTCGATCGCCCGCGAGCGATCTTCGAAGATATGACGGCAGAAATCCCAGCCTTCGCGGGCATGGCGTATCGCCGTCTCGCCACCGAACCTGGAATTCCCGTGCTCGAGGAGGTGAACCATGTGGGCTGACATTGCCGTCATCAGCATCAAGCTGGCCGCTGTAACGGTGGTTCTCCTCACGACGGTGCCCATCATGGTCTGGGTGGAGCGGCGCGGATCTGCGCTGATCCAGGACCGCCTCGGTCCGAACCGGGTCGGTCCAGCCGGTCTTTTCCAGCCCGTGGTTGATGCCGTCAAGCTGATCACGAAGGAGAACCTCATTCCAGCCGGTGTCGACCACTTTCTCTACGTGCTCGCCCCTTTCATCGCCCTGGTCGTCGCCTTGAGCACATTCATAGCGGTACCTTTCGCGTTCGACAGCGGGCTCGAACTCTTCGGAACCCCGGTTCACGGCTTCATCGTCGCCCCCGACCTGAACATCGGCATCCTGTATATTTTCGCCATCGCTTCTCTGGCGGTTTACTCGGTCATGCTTGCTGGCTGGTCCTCGAACAACAAGTACTCCCTGTACGGCGGTGTGCGTGCCTCTGCTCAGGCCATTTCATACGAACTTGCGATGACGATCTCGGTAGTCGGCGTGCTCATGGTGGCCGGTTCCCTCCACTTGGGTGAGATCACCGCAGGCCAAGGGGGACTGTTGTTCGGTTTCTTCCCGCGATGGAATGTCTTCATTCAGCCACTGGGCGCGATCACCTTCATCGTTGCTGCCTTCGCAGAGACCAATCGCCTTCCCTTCGACCTGCCTGAAGCTGACTCCGAGCTGGTTGCGGGTTACCACACCGAGTACTCTGCGATGAAATTCGCGGCATTCTTCATGAGTGAGTACATCCACATGGTGACCTCCGCCGCTCTGATCACCATCCTTTTCTTCGGCGGCTGGCAATTGCCGTGGGTGACGCTTCCTGGCGGCTGGATCGGCGCGCTGCTGTCCCTCGGTGTTTTTACTTCGAAAGTGGTCTTCTTTCTCTGGTTCTTCGTCTGGGTGCGGTGGACTTTGCCGCGCTTCCGTTTCGACCAGTTGATGGCTCTCGGGTGGAAGGTGATGATCCCGGTTTCGGTGGCCAATTTCCTTTGGATCGGTGTGCTCATGGCACTGGGATACCGGTAGGGGGTGTGTCGTGACGATCTGGGTTTTCCTCACCGCAGCGTTACTGGCGACAGTGTTCGCGATCGTAGCGATCGCACACCGGAGTCCGATCATCAATGTCCTCGCCCTCGTCGTAATGTTCTTTGCCATGGCGGTCATTTTTGCCCTGATCGGGATGGATTTCCTCGCCGCTGTCCAGGTCATCGTCTACTCCGGTGCGGTTCTGGTGCTCTTCCTGTTTGCGATCATGTTGCTCAATCTACGCGAGGTTGACCGCCTCGGCAGTGGACGGAGACTCCAGGCCGTACTTGGCGCTCTGACCGCAGTCGGGCTCGGCGCCGGGATCGTTGCCATGGCGGCGCGGCTCAGCCCAGCCCCGAGCGCCGTGGTCGACGGTGCGGATCAGGGGACAGCTCTCCTGATCGGTCAGACCCTGATTGGGTCCCACCTCTTCGCCTTCGAGTTCATCTCCATTCTCCTGGTCGCCGCGATCATCGGCGCTGTGTACCTGGCCAAGCCGCTTGTTGAGGAACAAGAGCAGGCGACGGGGAAGGAGAGCTCATGAATCCTGAAACGCTCATCGCCATTCCCCACACCTGGGTTCTTGCACTCTCGGGGGTGCTTTTCGGAATCGGAACGCTGGGGGTCCTCCTCCGCAGGAACGGGATCGCGATCTTCCTTTCACTCGAGATCATGCTCAACTCCGCCAACCTGGCCTTCGCGGCTTTTGCCATGCATTTTGCTGCCGTAAGAGGCATGGCTGCGGCTGCTCTCAATGGGCAGGTTTTCATCTTTTTCGTCATCGGGGTGGCGGCAGCCGAGGCCGCAGTCGGACTCGCACTGTTCATCGCCCTGAACCGGATCAAGGGCACGATCGACGTCGATCGCGCCAACATCCTTCGCTGGTAGTGCAAAGATGAGAGATTTCATTCTGCGGTCCGTTCGTATCGACCACGATGGTCGGGAGGCATCATGCTCGGTTCTCTTTGGCTGATTCCGGTCTTCTGCCTCGCCGGCGCGCTGGCCAATCTCGCCTTGGGGGCCTTTGCGGCCCGGAAGCCAGCAACAACTGTTGTCGGACTGGGCGCAGCAGGGGCCGCCATGGTCGCGACCTGGATTGCGCTGTGGCAATACGCGGGTGGCGCCGCAGACGAGACCCACGGCGTCATCGTCGAGAGGTATTTCACGTGGATTCACGCCGGCTCGATCGAGGTCGGGGCGTCGCTGCAGCTCGATCCCCTCTCGGCCATCATGCTCGCCTTCGTGACGCTCGTGGGCTTCCTGATCCACCTCTACTCGGTCGGCTACATGGCCGACGAAACCGACCGCGGGTACGCGCGCTATTTCGCCTATTTGAATTTGTTCATGTTCTCGATGCTGATGCTTGTGCTCGGCTCCAACCTTCCGGTGCTCTTCGTCGGTTGGGAAGGCGTTGGTCTTTGCTCCTACCTTCTCATCGGCTTCTACTTTGACAAAGAATGGTGCGCGTCTGCCGGCAAGAAAGCATTCATCGTCAACCGAATCGGCGACGTCGGTTTTCTCCTCGCCATCTTCGTCACCCTGAGTGTATTTCATACCGTCGAGTTCACCCAGCTGGGTGAAATCCTCGGCGCCGGCGGTCATTTTGGATCCGTAGCAACGGTGATCGGCCTGCTGCTATTTGTCGGGGCGATCGGCAAGTCGGCGCAGATCCCGCTGTATATCTGGCTGCCGGACGCGATGGCGGGGCCGACGCCGGTTTCGGCATTGATCCACGCCGCAACGATGGTCACCGCTGGCGTTTACATGGTGGCGCGGTGCAACTTCTTCTACCAGCTCTCCCCGACAGCGATGCTGACGGTTGGGGTGGTCGGTGGTGTCACGGCGATCTTCGCGGCCACCATCGGGCTGGTCCAGAACGACATCAAGAAGGTGCTCGCATACTCGACGGTTTCCCAGCTCGGCTACATGTTCCTGGCCGCTGGCGTGGGCGCCT
>CAZCEX010000010.1:0-21197 GCA_964497785.1 uncultured Thermoanaerobaculia bacterium
ATCTACGGCCGCGACGTCGCGGTGATCCCGACCAACATGGAGATGGTTCGAATCGACAGTCCTGACGTCGTCTACATGACCGAGAAGGAGAAGTTCAAGGCCATTGGCGAAGAGATCATGGAGTGCCACAGCAAGGGCCAGCCCGTTCTGGTCGGTACGGTCTCCATCGAGAACTCCGAGAAGTTGGCCAAGCTCTTGAGTCGCCGCAAGGTGAAGCACATCGTGCTCAATGCGAAGTACCACCAGCGGGAGGCAGAGGTCGTTGCTCAGGCCGGGCGCCACGGCGCCGTCACCATCGCCACCAACATGGCTGGGCGCGGCACCGACATCGTGCTCGGCGGCAACCCGGAGGCGCTTGCCAACGTCGAAGCTGAACAGTCTGACGAAGAGGGCGCCTTCGAAGCCGCACTCGAGCGATTCCACACACTGTGCGAGGAGGAGAAGCAGCAGGTCCTTGCCGCCGGCGGTCTGCACATCGTGGGAACGGAAAGGCACGAGTCGCGCCGGATCGACAATCAGCTTCGTGGACGTTCCGGCCGTCAGGGCGACCCGGGAAGCTCGCGGTTCTTCCTGTCGCTCGAAGACGACCTCATGCGGATCTTCGCTTCCGACTGGGTACGAAAGATGATGGATCGGCTCGGGATGGAGGAGGATACCCCGATCGAGTCGAAGATGGTGAGTAAGTCGGTGCAACGGGCGCAGAAACAGGTCGAAGGGCGCAACTTCGGCATCCGCAAGCACCTCCTCGAGTACGACGACGTCATGAACAAGCAGCGGGAGGCGGTCTATACCCTGCGTCGACAGATCCTCGACGGGACAGAGGGCCGAAACTACATCCTGCGCATCGTTGACGACATCATCGAAGGTCTGCTCGAAGAGCACTGCCCACCAGACACCGATCCCGAGGACTGGAATACGAGTGTCCTGGAGGGCGCCTACTACCGCTACTTCGACATCAACGTCGCCGATCTTGGGGTTGATTGGTTGACGATCAACCGCCCGGATCTGCAGACGACGCTTGCAGAGGGCGCCAAAAAGGCCTACCTCGAGCGGGTGGAGACATTCGGAGACGAAGAGTTCGCCCGCCTCGAGAAGTACCTCCTGCTCGATGCCGTGGACAGGCAGTGGAAGGACCATCTGCTCGCGCTCGACCACCTGCGTGAGGGCATCGGCCTGCGCGCCTACGGCCAGCGCAACCCGTTGGTCGAGTACAAAAGAGAGAGTTTCGTACTCTTCGAAGAAATGTGGGAACGGGTCGAAGACCACGTCGTCAAGTTCCTCTACCATGCCGAACCTGTTGAGGACATGCAGGTCAAGAAGCGTACGGTGCCGACGAACTTATTGCATCCAGAGGTCCAGGGGCTGGGTCAGGCCCAGCAGGATCGACAGAAGCAGGAGCAGGTTGCGAATCAGCCGGTAGGACGTCCGGCGCGGCCCTCCACGGTCCGGCGTGCACAGCCCAAGGTCGGTCGTAACGACCCGTGCCCGTGCGGATCGGGCAAGAAGTTCAAGAAGTGCTGCGGCGTAGGCGCAGGGCCAGGATAGAGAGACAATTGAAACGCAAAGACGCAAAGACGCAAAGGCGCAAAGTATTTCTTTTAGAAATTTTGCGATCTTGCGCCACGTTATTGCGGTTAGGTCCCCTGCTGCCACGGGCCGTTGATGCCTGCGGGGTTTGCCGAAACGGGGAGTACAATGACTGCCTGAGTTTTTCTCGGTAAGCAAGCATGTATGAATCGTTCTATGAGCTGACGGAAACACCGTTCAACATCACGCCGGATCCGCGCTTCCTTTTTTTGGGGCGCCGGCACCGCGAGGCCTTTGATCACATTCTTTTTGGAATCCAGCAGCGCAAGGGCTTCATTCAGATCACCGGCGAGGTCGGCGCCGGCAAGAGCACCCTGTGTCGGGCAGTGCTCGAGGAGCTCGGCGACGGCTTCGCGACGGCCCTGATTCTCAACCCGGTGATGACTGGCATCCAGCTCCTGCGCTCGATCTTGCGCGAGCTCGGTCTCAACGACAGGGGCAACGATCGCATCCGTCTCGTCGAACGGCTCAACGAGTTTCTACTCGACGCCATAGGCGAGGGCGTCGAGGTGGTGCTCTTCATCGACGAGGCGCAAGACATGTCGGGCGATCTTCTCGAGCAGGTGCGTCTGTTGTCGAACCTCGAAACCGACGACCGCAAGCTCTTGCAGATCGTGCTCATCGGCCAGCCGGAGCTGCGGGAGATGCTCGAGCGCCGGGAGATGCGGCAGCTCAAGCAGCGGATCACCGTGCGCTATCACCTCGGGCCGCTCGACCGGCCAGAGACCGAAGCCTATATCCTCCATCGCCTGCGGGTAGCGGGCGCCAATAGGCGACCTCGATTCAGTCGCATGGCGCTCGGGGCGATACACCGCCACTCCCGGGGCGTGCCGCGTTGCATCAATGCACTTTGTGACAAGACACTGCTGTGCGGCTATGTGGAGGAACGGGACGACCTGGGTTGGTGGCAGGTCCGGCGCGCGGCTCGTGAGCTCGACGGGGGTGCGGGTTGAGCCTCGTCAGTGAAGCCCTCCGTAAGGCGCGCCGCGAGGCGGAGGAGCAGGGACGACCGGGAGTCCCGCGGCAGAGGTTCCTCTTCAGCGGATCCGGTCGCAGGGATTCACGCCTGGGTACGGGCCTCGTGCTCGGGGCGATTATCGCCTTTGCAGCGGCGATTGCCGGTGGTCTGGTGGCGTGGTGGCTATTCGGGGCGCGCCAGAATGCAGTGCCGGTTCAGTCAGCCGTGGCCGTTGAAGCGATTCTTGACGCCGATCCTGTCGTTGATCCCGAGGCCGTGGGAGCGGCGGCAGCTGTTCCCGCTGGACAGAGCGGGCCTTCCGACGATATCCAGCTCAGCCCGCCTGATGAGAATGACGCGGCGGCTGCTCGACTGCCTGATCCGGTGGGGACTGACCCCATCGCTTCCCAGCGTAGAGGCCTCGACGGCGGGACGGACGTGGTCGAGTCGCCGCCCGGGTCGACGGTCTCGGCAGCGAAGCCGGGGGACCCGAGAGAGTTCGTGGGTGTTGCGACGATCGGCGATGTCACTCTGACCCTTGGTTACCTCGTCTATCGACCGACGAATCCGTTCGTTCAGATCAACGGCATCGACGTGCGGGTGGGGTCGATCATCGAGGGATTCGTCGTCGATGAGATCACGCGCGATCAGGTCATCCTTCACAACGACGAGGGGCCCGTCGTGATACGGGTTCGCTGAGATTTCGGGGTGAGACGTCTCGCCTGCGTCTGCCTGCGAGTGGTCCCCTTCCTCCTCGTATTGGCTGGGTGCCGAGCTCCCGCTCCTACGGTCGAGGTGGTGAGCCTGGCGGAACAGCTCCCCGGCGCTGACCTGCGAGTGGAGCCGGCCGTGATCGACCTCGGGGAGCCCGAGGCTCGCACCCACCTGGTCTCGGGATGGTCCCGTGACGAGAAACACTCGAAGAGTGGGCAGACCTTCGTCTGGAGCCTTGGGGAACGGTCGGTCCTCACCTTCCATCTCGGTTGGACTCGGGATCTCACCGTTGTTGCCGAATGTCGGCCGTTCCACTTCCGTGGCGCCAAACCGCAACATCTGATGGTCGGGCTCAACGGCCACCAGGTTCACGAGGCGGAGCTGGCGTGGGGAACCCAGACGGTCGAGCTCGCCATGCCCGCTCGTTTTCTGCAGGTCGGGGACAATACCCTGACCTTCGAATATGCAGCCGCCCACGCTCCCACCGAAGTCGTGCCGGGTTCGAAGGACGAGCGTCGCCTGGCGGTCGCCTGGAGCGAGCTCAGGTTCCAGGGTTCAGGACTCCGACGCCATGAGCAAGACCCCGCAAGGGCTGGTGGTGGCGGTGTGTTGACGATTCCGATCGGATCCAGGGTCGATTATTTCTTCGACCTTCCACGTGGCGCCAAGCTGCGCCTCGGCGAGACCGGGATCGTTGGCACGGGCTCCGCCGTCGTCCATGTTGGGCTGTTGGAGGACCTCGGAAAAGAAACAGAGCTCGCTGCGCTCAAGGCGCCGTTCGACCAGACTGAGGTCGTATTGCGGAACCATGGTGGGCCCGCCCGCCTTCGCATCGAGGTTCTCCCCGACGCGGCGGAATCCGCTCGGGCGGTCCGGATGATCGCGGCCACGATCGTCGCTTCCCGAACGAACAGTGCTTTGCATGAGAAACCCGGGGCAGGAGAAAGACCCGGTCTGCCGGATGCGCTGTTCGATCGGCCAAACGTCATCGTCTACCTCGTCGACGCGCTGCGGGCAGATCGCCTCGGGTGTTATGGCAGCTCGAAGGCCCTTTCGCCCCGGCTCGACGAATTTGCGCGCGAAGCAGTCGTCTTCGAGGACGCCGTGGCCCAGTCCTCGTGGACCAAAGCGGCCGTAGCTTCGCTCTTCACCGGTCGCTGGCCGGTAGAGCACGGTGCGAACGGTCCCGACGACGCCCTTCCTCCGAGATTGGAGACGTTGTCGGAGGCGCTCAAGGGTGGCGGCTATCGCACGGCCGCTGTGAGCGCCAACGCGTATGTTCACAAGCCATTCGGGTTCGGGCGCGGCTTCGACCATTTCGTATTCATCCCCGAAGGAGACAACGACGCTGTCTTCGTCAACAACGAGGCCTTTCGACTCATCGATCGGATCGCTTCACATCCATTTTTCCTCTATCTGCATACAATTGACCCACACGCCCCCTATCGGCCACCGTCGGAGCTTCGCCGTCTTTTTGCGGGTGGCGTCGCCGATCCGTCGGTTGGAGAGGTCGAGACCGTGCGCGGTCTGGTTCTGGGGTCGGTTGAACCGAGCCCCGACTTGACGCGCGATCTCGAGGCTCTCTACGACGCCGAGGTCGCTGCCAACGACGCCGCGTTTGGCGAGTTGATCGACTTCCTGAAGGCTCGCGATCTGTACGAGGACTCGATCATTTGTTTTGTCGCCGATCACGGTGAGGCCTTTGGTGAGCACGGGTCCTTTACGCACGGGATCGACCTCTATTCGGAGGTGGTGAATATTCCCCTGGTCCTACGGCTGCCGGGGGGCGCACTCGGGGGGCGCCGGGTGTCCGCGCCGGTTCAACAGACAGACATCAAGGCGACTCTGCTCGAGCTGGTCGGGGTCGAAACGCCGGATGTGACCGCCGGCGAAGGCCTCTTCAGGACGACGGGGAGGTCGGACATGGCTCTGACCTACCTCGACTACTGGGGTCAGCACGGCGCCGCCGTGGTCACCGCGGACTGGAAGCTCATTCTGCCCCTGTCCCGGGCGTTCGGCTCGGAGATCCAGCTCTATGACCGTCGATCCGACCCCGGTGAGACCCGCAACCTGGTTCGCGAGCGGCCAGTCATCGCTGGGCTTCTCGCCGCGGAGCTGCGGCGTAGGCTGGCGTCTCCAGCGGGCGTCGCCCCTGAGGTCGAGGTCGATGCCGAGACGCGACGGGACCTCGAGGCGTTGGGGTACGTCGTGAGTGCCAAATGATCGACCCTATTTCCATCCCCGGCCTTCTGGGACACCCGGGATGCCTGTTCGGCACCCCGGACGACCCAGCGACGCACGAGCAGCGCCGTCGCGCGGTAGATGATCGGGGCGACTGCGACGACGCTGCTCGAGCGATCGGCGGCCTCCGGTCTTCGTTCTCGACCCGGCAGGGGGAGACCGAAGGCCGTCACGGCGTAGCTGAAAGCGAAGCCGGACTGCCCGTTCCGCAAGCGCGTGGGGTCGGAAACTTCGCCCTGGCAAGCCCTCGCAGGCTGGAGATCACAGCCGCAACGAGTTCCCTGGGCATTGCCAGGCACGTCATTGTGCGTGGGGCTACCAGCCGCCTCGAGGTTGTTCCGGCACAATAACGTATCTGGTACGTGCCGCCGGGACGCACTTTCGTTGGTTCGCTGGTCGGCTTCGCTGCCGAAACGACGCAGGCGAAAGCACGCCCCGGTCGTGTCGCCGCGTGGACTTTCCTGCCTCCGCCGACCCTCCAGGTGATAGGATCACGATCGCTGAGGAGCCCTTCTCTCCCCGGAGAGGATTCCTGCGTGAGGGAGTCATACGATGAACAACGAAGCGATTTTTTCCCGAGTTCCACCGACTGAGCTTGCTCAATGGCAGGCCCTTGAAGAACATCGGGCTGGGCTGGAAACGACGACAATCCTCGAGTTATTTATGGCCGACCCGGACCGGTTTCGACGGTTTTCGGTGTGTTTTGAGGATCTCCTCTTCGATTTCTCGAAGAACCGCCTGACCGACCGTACGCTCGAGCTTCTGCTCGGTCTGGCTCGGGCTGCGGGGGTGCCGCAGGCTATCGAAGATATGTTCACCGGCAAACGGATCAACTGGACCGAAGATCGTGCTGTTCTTCACGTTGCGCTGCGCAACCGCGGCAATACACCAATGATGACCGACGGTGAGGACGTGATGCCGGGGGTCAACCGGGTGCTCCGTCAGATGGAGCGGTTCTCGGACGACGTCCGTACGGGTCGTTGGAAAGGCCACACGGGGGAACCCGTGCACACCGTCGTCAACATCGGGATCGGCGGCTCGGATCTCGGCCCGGCGATGATCACCGAGGCGCTCGGCGCTTTTCACGATGGCCCTGCGGTGCGTTTTGTATCGAACGTCGACGCGACGGATTTTGTCGAGGCGACGCGTGGTCTCGACCCGGCGACCACCCTGTTCCTGGTGGCGTCGAAGACCTTTACGACCTCGGAGACCATGACCAACGCCCACACCGCGCGCCGGTGGTTGCTTGAGGCACTCGGAGACGACGCAGCCGTCGCGCGCCATTTTATTGCTATCTCGACGAACTTCGAGGCCGTCGAAGACTTCGGAATCGACCCCAGGAATGCCTTTGAGTTCTGGGACTGGGTCGGTGGGCGCTACTCGTCGTGGTCGGCAATCGGCCTGTCGATCGCGATTGCCGTCGGCTACGACCGCTTCGTCGAGCTGCTCGACGGCGCCCACGCCATGGATCAGCACTTCCGGTCGGCGCCGCTGGAGGAGAATATTCCGGTGCTCATGGCTATGGTCGGCCTCTGGTATCGCAATTTCTTCGCTGCGCCATCGCACGCCATCCTTTCTTATGATCAGTATCTACAACGCTTTGCAGCCTACTTTCAGCAGACTGACATGGAGAGTAACGGTAAGTACGTTGATCGGGACGGGCAGAGAGTTGCGTATCAGACCGGGCCCGTTATTTGGGGAGAACCCGGTACGAACGGTCAGCACGCGTTTTTTCAACTGCTGCATCAAGGAACCCAGATGGTGCCATGCGATTTCATAGGGTTCGTCAATCCATCACACCGTATTGGTGACCACCACCTCAAGCTTCTGGCCAACTTCTTGGCCCAGACCGAGGCCCTGATGTGCGGACGAAGCGAGGGGGCGGTGCGGGCGGAGCTCATCAAATCTGGGATGTCAGGTGAAGAGATCGAGGCGATCGTGCCTCACAAGGTTTTTGAAGGCAACCGTGCAACGAATACTCTGCTCTTCGATCGCCTGACGCCGCGTTGTCTCGGCACGCTGATTGCGGCCTACGAGCACAAGATCTTCGTCCAGGGAGTCATCTGGCGCATCAACTCCTTCGACCAGTGGGGAGTCGAGCTGGGAAAGGTGCTTGCAGGTACCATCCTCCGTGAGGAGACCGCCCTGCTCGAAGGAGAGGATGTCGACCTGGGGGCTCATGACGCCTCGACGCGCGGCCTCATCGAACGGGTCGTGAAGCGCATGAGTCGTCAGAGCGGTTGACGGGCCCTTCAATTCGTCGCAAGATCCGAGGATGGAACACCGAACCACCGTGCTGATGCGCGTCCTGATCGCCCTCGCATGTGTCATCGGGCTCGGTGGTTGTTTCTCCACCTCCGAGCCCCAGGTCGATGTCCAGGACGATCTGGCGAGGGGCAAGCTCGCCAGTGCCATTCAGCATCTCGAGAAGTCGAGCGAGGTCGATCCCGTACTCAAGTTGCTGGAGAAGGCCCAGCTCGAGCACTACGCAGGCAGCTGGGAAGAGTCCAATACGACATTCGAAGAGGCGGAGAAGATCGTCGTCGAGCTCTATGATCGCAGCCTCGAGGATGATGGGCCGGCGATGATCACCAACGACGGGGAGCTGCCATACCGAGTCAGGGCTTTCGAGATCGCGATGGTTCCCTACTACAAGGCCTTCAATCTCCTGGCCCTCGACAATCTAGAAGGCGCCCGAGCGGAAGCGAAGAGGGCGAATCGCCTGCTCGAGATCTCGACAGAAATCTTTTTCAGGGAGGCGGCGGGAGATCCAAGGCCGGCAGTCGACATTCTGCGGAGGAGCGGTTTTGCCCACTACCTGATCGGGCTCCTGAGTGAAGCCGACGGCGCCCTCGACGAGGCCTTTGTCGAATACCAGCTGGCGCTGATCGATTTCCACGAGACATGGAGTGCGATGCGTGTGCCGATCCTGGTGTGGTTGGGGGATGACCTCGTCCGGGTTGGCGAAAAGCTCGGCTATTGGACCGAACTGGAAGAAATCGAACGGGATTATCCAGGACTCTTTGCGCCCAAAGGTCCACCCGGTGGGCCCAGCGAGGAGGTCGGAACGCTCGCCCTGTTCGTAGAGGTTGGTTGGGTTGCGTCACTGGACGCGAGGATCATGACCGTGCCGATTCTGGAGACCGACGATCTCAAAGATGTCAGCCGGTTGGCTGAGGAGACGGCCGTTCGTTTCAAGTCGGGCTGGGGCTCGGCGGCGGCGGTCAAGACGCGTTTGCAGGTCACCGTGCCGACCATCGTGCAGCATTGGGCCGGAGCGCCGACCCGGGTCGAACTCGAGGTCGAGGGGGAAGGCAAATCCTTCACAGTCATATCGGCCGTTGTCGATGATCTCGAGCAACGTGCGGGGCTGACATTTCTGGCGCGGGTCCCGACCGTGGTCCGAGAGACGATGGAGACGGCGCTTGCAGAGTATTCCGAGGCCGGGAGCCTTCGAAAAAGTCCCGGTGTTGTGAGGGTGCCCACCTTCCGTGCCGGGGACACCGCCGAGATGGTCGACACGCGTGGGTGGGTCACATTGCCGAAGGTCATCACCCTCATTCGCGTCGATCTGCCACCCGCTGTCTACGACTTCGTGCTCGAGTATCGCGACGACTGGGGCACGGTCATCTCCCGGGAGCGGCTTGATGACGTCGAGATCACAGCCGGTGAGTTCAGCTTCTTCAGCCGCCGAGTCTTTTGACTATTCCTTTGATTTGCCCGTGTGGTCGCCGGCACGGCGACCACACGGGCAAATCAAAGGATTCCAGGTATCCTTGTTTCCCTGAAGGAGGCCGCATGAAGGTGACTCGGCTGTTCGTTCTGGTTGTATTTTCGATAGTCTGCTCCGTTGGTTTGGCGGCCGGTGCCGAGCTGGACGTCTTACCCCTTGGAGATCCGGGGAGAGCTTTCGTACTTGGATCCGGGTACTCTGGAGACATCGTCGATACGGCGACAGGTGAGGTTGTCTCTCTCGAAGAGGCGGCTCGGCAGATGGTCTCGGCGCGCGTCGTGCTGATTGGCGAATCGCACACCCACCTCGCTCAGAAGGTATTCCAGGCCGAGCTATTTGCCGCGCTCGCCGATGTGCAACCGAATCTGGTGCTCGGCATGGAGTTCTTCAGGCGTGAGGACGCGCCAATTCTCGAGCGTTGGGTATCGGGCGAACTCGACGGCGAGGACTTTCTCCGCGAGGCGGGTTGGTATGACCGGGGAACCTATCGCTGGGGTTATTACGACCCGATCATGCAGGAAGCGCGTCGGCGGTCGATCCCGGTCGTTGGGGTCAACGTGCCGCGCGAGATTCCGCGCGCCGTCAATCGCAAAGGACTCGACGGGCTCAGCGAAGAACAAAAGGCAATTGTCGGCGAGGTGAATGTCGATGCATCACCTGGCCACCGTTATTTGATCTCTCGCTATTTCGGGGACACCGTCGCCATGATGCCGCAGCGCTGGCTCGACAACATGTATGCGGCCCAATGCCTCTGGGACACCGTGATGGCGCGATCGATCATCGATGCGCTGCCCGAAGAAGGCACGCTTGTTCTGATCGTAGGGTCCGGGCACGTGGCCTACGATCTCGGCATCGAGCGCCGAATCCACGACGAGTTGGCCGCGAGGGGTGAACCCGACATCGAGGTGACAACCTTCTGTCCTGTCGAGGCCCCGATTCCGGACCCCGAGAGCGAAGAGCCCACCGGCCACCCGATGGGCGGTGACCGGGAGGGTGGTGAAGGATCGCCCGCGTTGTTTGCTCGCTCGCTCGCCGGTTTTGTTGGTGTATTCGACTCAGATGGCGGGGTCGAGGCGTGGCCTACGTTCGGCCTCAAGCTGAAGCAGGACGACGACCAGCCGCCGGCCGTGTCGATGGTCTGGCCTGACACCAGAGCATCATCCGCTGGGTTTGAGGGCGGTGACGTCATTTTCGATGTCAACGGGGTCGCCCCTGAAGATCTCGCCGACCTGCGCATGATGCTCGCTCGGTTCGAGTGGGGGGATCGTGCGGACCTTCGAGTCCAGCGGGGCGAGGAGGCGATCGACATCAGCATGCTGCTGGTTCCGGAACCGGTCTTGGTGGAGAAAGAGGTCGCACCCGGGTGGGGCGTCGAGCCCGCAGCGGCGTTCGAAGCCAATGGCGCTGACCCTGTTGTGGTTGATCAGGCGGGTGATCCTGTTGAAACCGTCCTGCTTTCCCACGACGACCAGCCGAAATGGGTTGTCGTGAGCCAGGGCGAAACCGTCCAGGAGACTCACGAGCTCGATGAGAACGGTCGGGTGATCCGATCCCTGTTTCTCGAGCCCCGCGATGACGGTGCTGTCGAGATCGTCTATTCGAGAGAAGAGAACGGAACCGTTACGAGCACAGAGCGAAAAGATCGCACCGGGGTGGTTCTGTAGGTCGAATCAACCAACCAAAGAAACCGCCTCTGGCGGGACGTGCCATTCTTCGTATTGTGCGGCCGCAGGTCATCTGCACAATGCGAAGGGTGGCAATCCACGGGGGTCGCGATGGGAGAATCGGCGCGTTACGGTTCCGAATCCCTAGCGCCGAGGAGCTTTGCGATAGCGAAGCGACGAGCTGAGCCGCAGGCCCAGAAGCGGCAGCAGCGCCGGCCGTCGCGGGAAGAGGCGGCAGGCGAAGCCTGCTGCGGGCCCCTCAATCGCGTGATAGCGGAAATCGCCGATGCGGCGACGGGGTCTCCCATGGCTTCGTTCCCATGACGTGGGCTGATCCAGATCGACCCGCTCAATCGGCACAGAACCCAGCCCCGGCCTTCTGGGATGCCGTAGGACGGCCATCCCAGCGTCGCATGAGCAGCGCGGTCGCGCGCAGAAAAGTGGATCGCCTGCGGCCACGCTGCTCAAGCGAGCGGCGGCCTACCTCACGGGCTGGGAATCACAGTCGCAACGTGCTCCTCGAGCGTTGCCCGGTGTCGTAATTGTGTGTAGGTGAAACAGGTTTCGGAGTGTCTCAGCACAATTACGCACCCGGCACGCGCCACCGGAGGTGCTTTGTCTGGTTCTCCGGTCGGCTTTGAGCCGATCTATTCAGCATTGCTCGGCCGGTGGGTTCACCAGCCGGATTGCCTTCTTCATAGAGAATGAACGGCAGAGACCCACGAGGTCGAAATACTGGCGTATGACCTTCTGGGCCTCTGCCGTTCAATCTCTCTGGCTTGATTCTCGGCAGAATTCCCGTACAATGCCGTCTCCGGTTACGATCGGAGCTGACGGCGCTGCGGGAACGTCCCGCTGACCGTCACCTACAACTCCTTGCTCCGGACACGATTCGGGGCCACAGACCACGAGGAGCACATATGCCTTTGTACGAGTTGGGGATCATCGTCGATCCCGAAATCCCACCTGAAGAAGAGACGACCGCGTTTGAGCGTCTGGAGAGCATCATCACCAAAGCCGATGGCACGGTGTTGGACAAGGACTCCTGGGGCCGTCGTATGCTTGCCTACCCGATCCGCAAGAAGACGCACGGCGTCTACCACTTCTGGAAATTCGAGTCCGACGGGCAGGTCATGACAGACCTCAACTTCGAGCTTCGGACCAACGATGCCGTTATGCGTTCCCTCGTGCTCAACATGGATCGCGAGTTGAAGCGTAAGCGGAAGATCGATGCGAAGCTCAAGCTGCGGGCCGCGAAGAAAGCGGCGAAAGCTCAGGCCAAGCTCGAGCAAGCCGACGACGAGAGCTGAGGAGTAAACGATGCAAAGAGGACGAAGTCAAGGTAGAAGCCAGGGTGGGCGAAAGCGTTTCCGTCGTCGGGTGAGGGTGTGCCGGTTCACGGTGGAAAAGATCAATTACATCGATTACAAAGATGTGGATCTTCTCCGCGAGTACACTCCGACCAACGGCAAGATCTTGCCGAGGAGAGTCACGGGAACCCGGCCGGCCTTTCAGCACAAGCTGACGCGGGCGGTCAAGCGTGCGCGCCACATGGCGCTGTTACCCTACGTCGGTCGCTGAGGCCTTCAATATTCTGTTGATTCGCCCGGTGGTCGGTTGGACCGCCGGGCGTTGTTCATCGCACCGGGCCTCAGCCGGTCAGACTTTCGAGTTGGGTAAATGCATGAGTGAACAGCCGGAACAGGTCGGGCCGACACAGCCGACGACGCCATCCGACCGGCTGCCTACCTTTGGGCCGGTTATTTCAGGCGTGCTGTCGGTATTTCTGGCCAGCAGCATCGTGCTGATCGCTCCCGTCGGCTTCATCGTGGCGCCTTTGGCTTTGATCCCGGTGCTCCGCTACTCGAGTGGTGGCCGCAGCTCGATACTGGTGTGGGGCCCAGTGGTCGGATTCCTGGCCTTGCTGTCGATCTCTGGCGTCGGTTTCTTGGCCCTGGCCGTTCTCGTGGCTTACCTCGCGATTGTTGTTCTGCCCACCGTCAGCGTCGAAGCGTGGCAGAGATTCGGGTGGTCCGAAGGACGGTGGGCGGCGGTGACGACGCTGGTCCTGTGCGTTCTTCTGGTGGGGGTTGGTACCGTGATCAGCCTACCGGATGGGCCCGTGAAGGCACTCATGGAGTGGGTGACGAATGCGGCCCAGGATGCCGAAGAACTCTACATCTCGATGGGACTTGGAAGGGGCGAGGTCCAGCTTGCCATGGACCGTGCCCAGGCTGTGCTGGCATGGACCCTGCCCAGTCTCGTGACCATGTACGTAGTCGCTATTCTGTTCTGGATTCGTCCGCGACTGCCGGTTCTGGGTTTTCAGGTTCCGGCTGGACCCTTCGAGAGCTACCGGTCGGACGAATGGTTGCCGGCGGTGTTCGCGTCGGCAGGTCTCGGCACAGTGCTGGCGAGCGGAACAGTGAGGTGGGTAGCACTGAATATCCTGTTGACGGTGCTCGCGTTGTATTTTATTCATGGTTTGGCTATTATTCGAGCCCATCTCGCGCGCTGGATCGGGCGCGGGTGGCTCGTGCGGTGGGGGGTGGGCCTCCTGGCCCTGCAAATGCCATTGCCGGCGGTTGTCGCACTTCTGGGTTTAGTAGATGCATTTCGGCCGTTGAGACCCCAGCCGAACGAAGACGGAGGACAGCAATGAAAGTGATTTTGAATGACCACATCGAGCACCTCGGAGAGCGAGGAGAGAGCGTTGAGGTCAAACCAGGGTTCGCCCGCAACTACCTCTTGCCGAAAAAACTTGCTTATCTCGACTCGTCGGGTAACAGAAAGCTCTTCGCGCAGGAGCAGGACCAGTGGCAGGAGATGGACCTCAAGAGGGCGTCTGCCGCCGCAATCGTGCGTGATCGCATGAAGGGTCTGGAGCTCAAGTTCGAACGGCGCGCCGGAGAGAATGACGTGCTCTTCGGATCGGTGACGACTGCGGACATCGCTCGCGAGCTCACTGACAAGGGCTTCGAGATCGACAAGCGTCGAATCAATATTGCCGAAGTCATCAAAGAAATCGGCAGCTTCGAGGCAGAGGTCCGCGTTCACCGAGATATCGCGGTGCCGTTGCCGATCCATGTCGTCCGTCCAGGTGAACAGGTTGCTACACCGGAGGCCAGCGGGTCCGAAGGTGATGCGGCCGGTGAAGCCAGCGCCGAGGTTGAGGCCGAAGCGCCAGTCGTGTAAGCCATGGCGGGCGACGGTCCGGGCGCCAGAGGTGGACGCAGTGGTGACCGTGAGGTGCCGGCGCGTGGCCTTTTTCAGAGCTTCCTGGCCATAGCGCCGTGGCGCCTGTTGCATCGGGTCGATCGCCTCGCTGAACGGCTGGACAATGTGGAAGTTCGCCTCGATTCGGTTGAGAACGCTATGACCGTGATCGATACGAGGGTCGGCGCGACGGAGACGCGTCTCGACTCAGCTGAGCGGTCGCTTGGCGTGGTTGATCAGCGCGTGGGCGCCGCCGAAGTCACGATCGACGACAGAGCCGGCGCGGCGGAGACTCGCCTGGACCAGGTCGAAGGGCTCGTCGATGGAGTTGCATCGGAGTTCGACGCCGCAGCGAAACGAATGGACGGCGCCGAGGAGACGTATCGACGCCTGCAGGCCGTTGTCGAAGACCTGGGCACGATTCGTATTGCCGGCGCCGAGGATCGCATCGATTCTGTCGAAAAAGGTCTCGGGCGGACCGGTCAGGAGGTCGAGCGGTTGCGCGACGGCACCATTCCGGCTGCGGTTCGGCGTGCCGACGCGCTCCTCGAGCGTCTGAACTTCGAGTTGGAGGAGACGGCGTCTCTTGTCGAACGAATGCTTCTTTCGGAGCCGTTGCCGATCGTGCCGCCATCCGATACCGAAGACGATATCGCCCGCAGTCTGGCCCACATCCAACCTGAGCTGCTGGATGCCCTGAGAGGTTCCGAGGCAGAGATCGCCCACCGCCTTGCGGCAAATTTGCCTCTTCTTCGGGACCACGCGCCGATTCTCGACCTCGGGTGTGGGCGAGGGGAGCTTCTCGTTCTGCTCCGGGAAGAGGGTATCGAAGCTGTTGGGGTCGAGGGGGATCCGGCTGTCGCGCAGGGTGCACGAAGGCGCGGTCTGTCCCTCCGAGAAGGGGATGTCCTCGAGGTGCTTCGTGACCTCGATGACGCCACTTTCGGAGCGGTCACCGCGTTCCACCTGTTCGAACACCTTCCGCCGGCGAGGATCATCGAGGTTCTGGCCCAGGCGCGACGGGTTCTGCGGCCGGGCGGTGTTCTTATCGCCGAGTGTCCAAACCCGCACTGCTTGCGCGTCGGGAGTGCCTTATTCTGGCTCGATCCGACCCATGTCAGGCCACTGCTGCCGGAGACGCTGCAGCTGCTGCTGCGGGCCGCCGGGTTCGAGGTGGGGGCGTTTGAGCTTCGACATCCGTTTCCGGACAACCAGTTGCTGACGACGCGTGAGGAGATTGAATCGGAGCGCGGATCGGTGAGTGAACGGATCAGTGAAATCGAGCGGCGTTTTGACGATATCGTCAGCGGCCCGCGTGATTTTATGGTGTTGGCGCACAAGCCCGGCTCGTGATGTAAATTGGGTCTCATGATGAATTTGAGTTCAGTCGTGGACAATTCGTGGCTGCGGGTTCACAATCCCGGGTCAACGGGCTGTGGCTCGTCAAGGGAGGACCTCAGAAATGCCGACCGGTGATTTGGTATTGGCGATGTTCGGTTCCGGTGGTGATGGTGTCATTACCACGGGAGAGATGATGGCTCAGGCCGGGGCTCGAGAGGGTCTTCACGCCATGAAGGTGGAGGCGTACGGTCCCCAGATCCGAGGTGGTGAGTCCTCGTGTCAGGTGCGATTGAGTACCGAGCCCATCTTTACACAGGGGGATCAGGTCCATGTCCTGGTCGTCTTCAACTGGCACGACTTCAAGCTCTTCAAGGGTGAGCAGACGATTGCCCAGGATGCGATCATCCTCTACGAGGCCTCCGACAAGACTTCCATCGACGAGGTCGGACTCGACCTTAGTGACGAGGCGCGGTGGATCCCCGTGGAATTCATCGGCTTGGCGAAGGAAGCTGCAGGCACGACGCTCGCCAAGAATATCGTGACGCTCGGCATCTTGAGTGAGGCGTTGGGTATTCCGCAGAAGATGCTGGAACGAGCGATCACCAATAAATTCGAGAAAAAAACGGAAGAGGTGCTTTCCGCCAACCTGAGGGGGTTCGCAGCGGGCATCGAGTGGGGAAAGACAATCAAGGACCAGGTGTCCGACATGTATCTGGAGTACGAGCCGTCGGAACCCAGGTTGCTCATGTCGGGCAACGAGGCTTGTGCGGTCGGCGCCCTGCATGCCGGCTGCCGTTTCTTCGCCGGTTACCCGATTACTCCGTCCTCGGAGATCCTGCACTTTCTCTCCGAGTGGATGCCGAAGGTCGGTGGATCGCTGATCCAGACCGAGGACGAGCTGTCCGCCATCGGTGCGGTTATTGGCGGCTCATTCGCGGGAGTCAAATCAATGACGGCGACCTCGGGACCGGGCCTTGCGTTGATGACCGAAATGCTGGGCCTCGCCTCGATGGCCGAGGTACCGGTGGTCATCGTCAATGTACAGCGTGGCGGCCCGTCCACCGGCTTGCCCACCAAGTCCGAGCAGTCCGATCTCTGGCAGGCGCTGTGGGGCTCCCACGGTGATGCTCCGCGGGTGGTGCTGGCGCCGGCCGATGTCGAAGACTGCTTTCATGCGACGGTCGAGGCGTTCAACATCGCGGAGGAGTCACAGATGCCGGTCATCGTGCTCTCCGATCAGTTCATCGGCCAGCGCCGAGAGACGACCTCGATGATGACTCTGGACCACAAGGTCAAGGACCGGTTGCGGCCGACGGACGAGGTGCTCGAGTCAGGCGAGTACAAGCGTTACCTCGATACCGAGGACGGCATCTCGCCGATGTCGTGGCCGGGCCTCAAAGGTGGCGAGTATCAGACCAACGGGCTCGAGCACACCGAAGACGGTCGACCGTCGTCGATGTACCTCGTGCACGAGAAGATGAATAAGAAGCGCTACCGCAAGCTGCGTCACGTGCGTAATCGCTACTGCTTCCACCGCCAGTACGGCAGCGAGAAAGCGGACGTCGGCATCCTCTGCTGGGGCTCCTCGAAAGGCCCCGTCAAGGAAGCCGTGCTCAATGCAGTAGCGCGTGGGGAGAAGGTTTCGGCCTTTGTTCCCCAGGTCCTTTACCCATTCCCCTACCACGAGTTTGAGGAGTACCTCAAGACCGTGAAGAACGTGATCGTCGTCGAGCTCAGCTTCTCGGCCCAGTTCTACAAGTACCTCAAGACCTTCCTCGATCTGCCGGAAAACACCTTCGTATTCAAGCGATCCGGTGGAAAGAACCTTACGGTCTCCGAGATCGAAGGGCGAATCAAGAAGGCCATCGAGATGGGCGCCCTGCGCCGGGAGGTGATGGTATGAGCACCGTCGAAGCGGTCCAGTTCAAGCCCGGGGACTACAAGTCCAACCTCAAACCGGTGTGGTGTCCTGGATGTGGTGACTACGGTGTGCTCAGCGCCCTTCACCGCGCCTTGGCCCAGCTCCAGGTCGAGCCGTGGAATACGGTGCTCATGTCGGGCATCGGTTGCTCCTCGCGTTTGCCTGGTTATGTCGACACCTACGGGTTCAACTCCGTTCACGGGCGTGCACTGCCTATCGCAACCGGCGTCAAGGCGGCCCGCCCCGAGCTCACAGTCATCGCGGTCGGTGGCGACGGCGACGGCATGGCGATCGGCGGCAACCACTTCATCCACTCCTGCCGCCGCAACCTCGATGTTACCTACATCCTGATGGACAACGAGATCTACGGACTCACCAAGGGCCAGGTGGCGCCCACAACGCCGACCGGGGACAAGACCAAGTCGACCTTCTGGGGCAACCCGGAACCTGCCGTCGATCCCTGTGAGTTGGCGATCTCGACCGGTGCCAGCTGGGTCGGGCGCGGTTTCTCGGGCGACCTGAAGACACTGGTGGGTCTCATGACCGCCGCCATCACGCACCATGGGTTCGCCTTCCTCAACGTCATGTCCCCGTGCGTGACCTTCCGCGGCGACAACCAGTTCAAGGTCATGAAGGCCAAGCTGCAGACCCTCCCCGAAGACCACGATCCGACGAGTCGTCGCGCTGCAATTTATTACACGAGAGAGCAGAACCTCATCACCCAGGGCGTGCTCTACGAAGTTCAGCAACCAACTCTGATGGATCGCATCAACGATATGAGGGAGCGGGCCATGGGTGGCAAGAAAGCGCCCTCGACCAGGGCCATCTTCGAGACCTTCTATCCGCCCTTCTGATCGCAGGCTGAAACGATAGTGTATTACGGGCCGGCTTCACGCCGGCCCGTTTGTTTTTCGCGGGTTGCAGGCGCGACGACAGTCGCCGTCGCTGCAGCCTGATCTATTCATCTGGAATCTCGCGGAGCACCGGCCGTATCTGCGATGATAGGGGAGATGACTTCAAAAACTGTCTCGCTCGGCGGCGGTGTTTCAGTTGACGAACAATCGTCCGCTGAGATCGTTGTGACCAGCAAACGGCTGGCATTGCCATGGCGTCACGGGAGCCCCGTACTCCCGGGGACAGCGATCGAGTGGCGGGAAGAACTGTGGGAGGTGCGGTCTGTTGCCCGCAATGGGCCGGGAGAGCGGTGGGTGCTTTCTCCGTGGCCGGAAACGGAGGTCGTGCGGACCAGCGACAAGCTCGACAGGAAGCGCGTCAGCGATCTCGAAGCCGTCGTCGCCGCAGAAGAACGGGCGCGCCGGACACGGGACTTTCTGATGCCTCTGCTGCCGGTGATCGGTGTGCTCCCGCGGCCAATCCAGGTACGACTGGAATCGGAGTTCAACCTCCCGGTCAGACTGGCAACCGTGGTTTCGGCCATGCTCGAGGTGATTGCCGGCTTTCTGCTCTTCTTCATGCTCAGATGCGGGGCCTGGGCGCCTCCGCCGGCACTTGCCTGGATCATTCTTTTTGCTCCGGCGATGGCCCTGGAGGGCTTTGTACGTCTGTGGTTCGGTCTCACCCAGAACGAGCCCATCGGTTCGTTCGTTGCTGCGCCATTGGTGCTCTTCGTGCGGACCCGTCGACCGGCCGGGCAGACGATGGAGGGTTATCGGCCAAAAGTCCACAAGCTCGACCCTGAGACCGGCGTGCTCGAACTCATCAGCGAAGAGCCGAGATGGGATTGGGAGGTCGGCGGCATCCTTCAATTTCGGGAAAAGTTGTATCGGCTGATCGAAAAATCGAGTTGCGAGGGGCGGAGCCTCTACCTGCTCGAGCCGGCGTCAGAGGAGGCGATGGTGACGCTGTCGCTCATGCCGCCACCGAGACCGGTATGGGCCCGAGGGCGGGGCCGCGGTTTCGGCGCCGAGATCATCCGTTTCATGCTTGTCGCCTTCGCGCCCCGCCGTGTGCAGGAGGTGCTGGTCGCCGACATGAGATTGCCCCTCCGCATGCTGACCTTCCTCAGTGCGTGTCTGGAGGTGATTGGAGGCGTCGTCAACCTGTTCACGAATTCGGTGGCCAGCCCGCTGGCGCTTTTCGACATCGCACTCTTGGGCGAAGGGTTGTACCGGATCGTCTGGGCGGTGGTATCCCGGGCCCCTGTTGGTAGCCTGCTGGGTTTGCCTCTCCGCGGGATCTACTCGGTCTGGGTCGAAGAGGTCGATGGTGCGGATTCGAGCGGCTCGCCGCAGAATGGACAGTACCGAAACTCGCTCTCCGACGGGACCTGACGCCCGCAGGTGCAGCGAAGCACGGACGGTGGGCTGCCAATGTCTTCGAGAAACCCAAACAACGATCCTTCATTCATGCCCGACACCCTGACTGCGACCTCGAGCTCGAGACCCGTCCTGATCCGATCGATGAGATGAGGGTTTGCTGACAGGGCGTAGACCTGGCGGGCGCCGTCCCGGATGACGATCAAGGTCACGAGGTCGGCACCGCCGAGCTGGTGGCGGATTCGGTCAACCGGTGAGGGGGGCTCTCCGACCTGGACGTCGGCTCGCGCGATCATTCCGCCGTACTCCCATGCAAAGACCTGAGCGCCGCGGTTGGGCATTGTGGCTGTTGATTGCCCGACCTTCGCTTCACTCATGCTCCATACGGAACCCTGGAAAAGGACGGTTGTCCCTTCGAGATCCTGGCGTAACCCTTCGAGCAGACGGCGCCTGGTCGAGCCGGCTGCGTCGCGAAAGCTGGTCGCGAATGTCTCAAGCCGCGGTACGACCAGCTCTGGTTCTTCTGCTCCGACCTCGGGAACGGGGGCGCAGACGAAGAGAAAACAACAGCAGAAAACAGAAAATGGGATTCTGAACGGAAGTATTGACGTGCTCACCAGATGAAGTGTACCGCGGAATCCGATATTGGTCGTCTCATGGCGAGCTATCTGGGTTAGCCTTGTGTGAGAACGGAGGGGCCATGAAGATCTACCTGTCCCGGTGGGTATGCTTGGACGTCGAGGCGAATGTTCGCAGGGTTCGGGACGAGGTGTGTCGCGCTGCGATGGACGGGGCGGCGATCGTGGTCCTGCCCGAGCTGTGTCTCACGGGCTACCGTAGGGAGATCGCCGCAGACCGCGCTCGGGAGGTGTTTTCGGCGGCCTCGAGCTCGTTCCCCGATCTACTGTGCGTCTTCGGGTCGATCTCTGAGGACGGCTACAACCGCATGACCGCGTGGACCGGGGGAGAGGAGGTGGCTCGGTACGACAAGGTTCACCTGTTTCACCCCAACCGAGAAGCACAGATGTGGCAGGCGGGCAGCCGATACGCAGCGCTGAGTTGGCAGGGGACCGACATCGGGTTCCTGGTGTGCAACGACCTTCGGTACCCCGAGCAGGCGCGTGCCCTGCGTTTGCAGGCCCGGTCCAAGCTCCTCATCATCCCGGCATGGTGGCCGTGGCGCCGGGATCATGTCTGGCGGACCCTGCTTCGGGCGCGGGCGATCGAGAACGGTGTGTGGACGGCCGGGTGTTGCATTGCGAACTCGGTTCACCCCGGCGAAGACTTTGCCGGGGCAGGGAACTACGTCTTTGACCCCCTCGGTGAGCAGATCACCAGCTCGGACGACCACATCTACGTCATCAACCTCGAACATCCCCCGCAGCTCATCGTCGACCCGCTCGAACATCCGTCGACGGTGACCGAGATTGAAACTTTCAGTGAAAGCGGGACGACCTAGGAGGGTGTAGTGCATAGAATTGGCGGCGCCTATCGGGTGTCGTTTGGCCCATTTTCCGGCGTATTCTTGGCCCATACCACCAGTATG
>CAZCEX010000011.1:0-20481 GCA_964497785.1 uncultured Thermoanaerobaculia bacterium
AAAATGATGGGTGGAACATCCGTCGGGGAGACCAACTCCTGGCGCAGCGGTCGGTGGCGAGATCCGCAAGCGGCGCCCGGCAGTCATCGTCAGCAACGACGCCGCCAACCTCCATCTCAACCGGGTCCAGGTCGTACCACTCACGAGCAACGTCGCCAGACTGTACCCGAGCGAGGCCTACGTCGAACTGAACGGCAAGCAGCGCAAGGCGATGGCAGACCAGCTCGCCACGGTCAGCAAGAAACACCTCGGCGACCGGCTCGGAACCCTCTACCCCACCGACGTCGGTGCCGTCGAACGCGCGATCAGGGTTCAACTGGGATTGGGTGGGTAACCGCCTCGGACCTCGTCGGGAGGGCTTTCGCTGCATTGTCTTCGTTCCCCTATTCCATTTGTTTGCAGGTCTTCTGGGGTGCCTCACCTCAGAAGATCTGCAAACAAATGGACACGCGTAGCCCTCCTTCCAAGGTACGATGTCGTGGTGAACAGACAGATCCGGGCAGTCGTTTCCGCAGCCAGCTTCGTCGTTGTGGTGATGGCTATCGGAACGGTCGGTTACGTAGTCATCGAGGACATGACCGTCTTCGACGCCCTCTACATGACGACGATCACGGTGACCACGATCGGCTTCAAGGAAGTGGCGCCCCTTTCCCGCTCAGGTCAAGTCTTTACAATCGTGATGGCGTTCCTGGGTGTCGGCGTCATTCTCCTGACAGCCACCGAGATCGCCCGCACCATGCTCGAGGCCAATCTGCGACGGTTCATCGAAAAGCGCCGGGAGCACACCATGATCAAGCGACTCTCCAACCACATCGTCGTTTGCGGCCACGGACGCCACGGACGGGCCGTCGTCGAAATGCTGCGCAGACACAAAAAGGCCTTTGTCGTCGTCGAGGCGAACCCGAGGGCCTGCGACGCCCTCGAGGAAAAACACATCCCTTTCGTTCAAGGTGATGCCACCCAGGAAGACGTCCTCCGCACCGCCCACGTCGAACGAGCCAAGACGTTCCTCGCCTGCCTCGGCGACGACGCCCACAACGTGTACGCGATCCTGCTCGCCCGCCAGCTCCAGCCCGACATCACGATCATCGCCCTCGCCGTCGAGGAGGGGTCCGAAGAACGCATCCGTCTGGCCGGGGCTCACCGCGTCATCAACCCCTATCGCCTCGGAGGGAACCGCCTCGCCCTCACGGCTCTGAAACCGGCAATGATCGATTTCATCGACGACTCGCTGCTCGACAGCGACCTCGAGCTCGAGCTTGCCGAGATCCACGTCGAACCGGGGTCCCAGCTCGACGGCAAGACGCTCGCCGAGGCCCACGTCTTGCGCAAGTTCGGGATCATGGTCATCGCGACGAAACGGGACAACGACACCCGTTTCAACCCCGACGGCTCCTTCAAGATGTGCGCGGGCGACACTCTGGTCGCGCTCGGGCCGCTCGAGGCCTTGGAACGCGCGGAAAAGACCGCCAAACAGACCTGACCACGTCTGCCGATGGTCAGCACCCCCCCATCCAGGTCCGCACCCGGTTTTCGCATGGCAGCCCTCGGCACGGTCGCCGTCATGTGCCAGGCGCTTCTTCTGAGAGAGGCGATGACCACGCTGGGAGGATCCGAGATCGCCTGGGGCGTGCTTCTCTTTCTCTGGCTGGCTGGCGCAGGTGCTGGCGCCCGCCTCGGAGGTACGATCGGATGTGGCTCCGTTTTGGATCGCTGGGCCCCTATGGCCGTTGCGGTCGGTACGCTCGCCGGTTCAGCTCTTATGAGGGCCGCGCCGTGGCTGCTCGTCGACGTAGGGGGAGAGGTTGCGGGCGGACCGGAGGCGGTTCTGCTCTGGATAGTCGCCGTCATCCCGCCATCGATGGCCGTCGGCTTCGCCTTTGCCCGGTTTGCCGGAGCGCTTGGGGACGCATCCACCTCCTACGCCCTCGAAAGCGCCGGCGCCGCAATCGGCGGTTTCGTCTTCACCTTTCTTCTCGCCCCGCTCGGCAGCCCGGTCATCGCCGGCGCGGCGCTCGGCATCGCATTCCTTGCCGGCTTTTTGCCGGAATCGAGGGTGCCCGCGATTGCAGCCTTCGTCCTGAGCTGTACCATCGGATTCGCGGCAGGTCCCTGGGTTGAGACCGCCACATGGGCGGCGGGCCGGCGGCCGCAACCCCTGGCTCATGCCACCGAAACACACCACCAAAGAGTTGAGATCGGCGCCGGCCCAGGATGCGCGATCTACGTCAACGGTCGATTGGCAGGCACCCACCCGGTGGATCCGTACCTCGTCTTGCCAAAAAGCCGGCTCCTGCCCCTCCTCCACCCCGCCCCGGCCCACACAGCCGTCATCGGTGGCCTGACCGACGGACGTTTGGTCGGTGTGCTCGATTCGTCCGTCGAGAGACTCACGGTCGTCGAGGAGGATCAACGACTCGTCGAGGCCCTCCGGTCGCCCCAGACCCATCAGGTCGGCGCCCTTTTCGATGATCCCCGCGTCGACCTGAGGTTCATGGATCCCCTGCGCGCACTGCACGGGCTCAAAGACCTCGACCTCATCATCCTCCTCGACGGCCCCCCGGCGACCCTGAGGGCCAACCGCTCTCGGACCCGCGAGTTTTTTGAGCTCTGCCGGTCGAGCCTAGCACCCGACGGGCTCCTGGTGGTTGACGGTGGAGCTCGAGGAAACTACCTCGGGGGCGCCGCCGGCCGGCTCCTCGCCATCCAGTTCACCACCCTGAGCGCGGTCTTTGAGAAGCTCACCGCTATCGCCGGCGATCCCGTGTATTTTGTCGCAGGCAACAACAACGCAGACCTCGACCTCAGCCCCAAGCGACTGGAACAGCGATGGAGCAAACGGACCCAGAGTGGGAACGACACCCTCGGCGTCCTGCTCCCAACCCTTTTGGACCCGGGCCGTTCATTGCAACTCACCTCGGACCTGATGGCGTCACCGGTTCGGTCCCCCAATACGATCAGCCGACCATCTGCGGTGCTGCCGGCCGCGACCTTTTCGGAAGCACGGGGATTCCATCCCCTGCTGCAGGGCATGAGCTTGCTGACTGACGACCTGCGGTGGGTGGCAGCCATTCCCCTCGTGATTGCCGCTGTATGGATTCTGCTCACACCCTTCGTGGGTCCACCGACACGCATCCGCACCGCACCGGCCACCGTGCTCGGTTTCGTCTCGATGAGCTGGTGGCTGCTCCTCATGGCCGCGTGGCAAGGCAGCCGGGGTTCGGTTTACTCCGAGGTCGGGCTACTGACGGCCCTGTTCATGACCGGCCTCGCCGCCGGCGCAGCGGCAACGATGAAGGCGCCAAACGCCTTCGTTCTGCCGAAGCTCTTTGTCGCGGGCGCCTTCATTTCCGCCATCATCGCAGCCCAGGTTACGCAACTCTGGCCGGAGGCCGTCATACCGTTGCTTCTGTTGGTCTCAGGCACGATCACCGGCGCGGCCTTTCCGGGGGTCGCCGCCATCACCGGCGGACGTCGGAATCAGCGGGGCATTGCCCGTGCGTTCGCCGGAGATGAGTTCGGCGCAGCCGCAGCGGCGCTCCTGGTTGGGGTCATCGGCTTGCCGTGGCTCGGCACAAGGCTCCTCGCCGCCCTCAGCGCCCTCTACTGTCTGGCGGTGATTCCGGCCGTGATCCGTGGGAACTTCTCTCGTTGACGGTTTTAGCCCAGCCTAAAAGTTCTCTGCCGGAGGTGGAGACGATGTCGACCACTCCTGGCCCATCCCCCCCCACGGGTTCTCCGGCGCCGGGTCGCCGTTACGGGCCGCCCGCCACAGGTAGGTCACCATGGAGATAATGGCGACAACGACGAGAATCGACCCCACAGTCGAGGCCCGATGAAAAACGACAAAGGCCTCGGGGTAGTTCGCGTAACGCCGCGGCAGCCCCTGGCTTCCCATCACCAGCTGCGTGAAAAAACTGAGATTGAAGCCCAAGAAGAGCAGCAAGGCCGTCGCTCGAGCCCAGGTCTCGGAGTACATCCGCCCGAACATCTTCGGCCACCAGAAATGCAGGCCAGCGAAGAAGGCCACCCCGACCGACCCGAACATCACGAAGTGGAACTGTCCCACTTCGAAGTAGGTGTTGTGCAGAAACACCGCCGTTGGCAAGGCGACGAGGAAGATCCCTCCAAGCACACCGAGAGCGAAGAAAAAGAGAAAGACAAGGCAGAAAAGCATTGGGGTGGACAATCGAAACGACCCGCGAAAGAGGGTCGCCAGGAGGCTGCAGTACACACTCACCAGAGCGACGATCACGGCCAGGCCGGTTGTCGAAAAAACGAGGCTGGCTGCACCCACCTCACCGGAGGTGAACATGTGCTGACCCCAGCCAATGAACCCGAGTCCAGAAACGGCGATCATAGCCCCCACGACCCACCGATAACCGACGATCTCCCGGCCGGTGGAAGCACGAATGATCTCCGAAACCACACCGATCGCCGGCAGGACCAGGATCATCGTCGCCGGGTGGGCGTAGAACCAGAAGAAGTGCTGAAAAAGCACAGGATCACCACCGGCGAGGGGGTTGAACACGCCAACTCCCAAAAACCGCTCGGCGATCAACAGCACGAGGGTAACGGCAAGGACCGGCGTAGCCAGGACCTGGACGAATCCAGCCGTGTAGAGGCTCCACGCGAAGAGCGGCATGCGAAACCAGGTCATGCCTTCGGGCCGCATTTTCTGGACCGTAACGATCAGGTTCAGACCCATGAAGACCGACGACAGGCCGAGCGCTAAAAGACCAAAAACGAGCGGTATCAGATGGGCATCCTGGCTCAGGCTGTACGGTGCGTAAAAAGTCCAGCCGGTATCGGCGCCACCGATGATGATCGAAGCCAGCACGACCGCCGCGCCACCGATCCAGCACCAGAATCCTACGAGGTTCAGTCTCGGCATCGCCAGGTTTCTGGCTCCCAGCATGAGTGGCAGGACAAAGTTGCCAAGGATCGCCGGAATAGCCGGAATAGCAAAGAGAAACACCATGATCACGCCGTGCATCGTGAACAGGACATTGAACGTATTCTGACTCACGATGGTCTCACTGGCCCCAAGCATCTCCAACTGCACCATCAGGGCGAACAACACCCCAACGAGGAGTGCACCGCAGATCGCCATCAGATACAGCAGGGCAATTCGTTTGTGATCGAGCGAGAAGAGCCACGACAAGACGCCTCTGCCAACGGACAAGAAGTCGCGATTCATGTCCCCCAACTGACCAGGGGAGTCGACCGGGATACTGGAGTTTGTAGCCATGGATCGTTCCTCCGCTCTCAACACCACTCGATGAGATGAACCATACCACCGTGGGGCCTTTGCTCACAATCACTTCTGTGCGAGCATGAGGACTCGAGGTTTTTGCCGAGAGCACAACGATCTTTGCATCGAGCCGATCGGAAGGGTGAACAGTGAGGTTTTTGGAAAGATTCGAGCTCAATCGCCAGACCCTGAGGTTGCTGTGGGACCTCTTCATGGTCTGGGTTGCTCTGATCAACCTGTCGCTGATCGCATTCGACCTCAGCTACCTCTGGATGCGCCCTCTGTACCTCCACTATGTCCCGGTCGTGCCGCGCGTATACGACCGTGTGCTTGGGATCGAACCGCACCCGATCACATCCCAGCTCATCGCACAGACAGACTCAGCGGCCCAGCTCCTCGAACTCGACCCCGGATCGGCGCAGCTGAAGCCACAGCTCGACGATTCGGCAGCACTGACCCGAGATGTCCTGGCAGGAAATGTCTTTGACCGATCAGGTCAGCAACGCTCCCAGATCATCATCGGCCGCGTGATCGGCGACGAGCTCGAGCTGACCACATCGGACCTCTTCCGACTGGAGATTCTCGAACAAGCGTGCCGGTCGTTCTGGTCGGGGTCCCCCGACCTGCTGCGCCACCGCTTTGCACTCTTCGATCAAGAGATTCGCCCGCTGCTTGCCCAGAACTACTACCGCGAGTTCAACATCTTCGGCCGATTGACAAACCATTTCTGGCTCATCGACCTCCCGTTCCTCATCCTCTTCTGGGTGGAGTTCAACACCCGCTGGGTGCTTGCTCTGCGCCGCCGGACCTACGCCCGCTGGTTCTTCTTCCCCATCTTCAACTGGTATGACCTGCTCGGCCTCATCCCGCTGCAGGAGTTTCGGGTTTTTCGACTGCTGCGTGGGGTCTCGATGTATATGCGTTTGCGGCGCAGCAAGCTCTCGTCCGTCGGCCGCGACTACCTCAGCCGCATAGTAGTCTACTTCTCCACTATCATTACCGAAGAGATCTCTGACAGGGTGGCCCTGAAGATTCTCGAGGACTACGAAGAAGAGATCCGTGACGGCACCCATCTACGCATCGTTGAATCGACCTTCGGCAGCAGACGGACGGAGATCGAGGCTGCGCTGGTGGAACATGTGCGTCTGCTCCTGACCGACGAGCGCATCAACGAGAACATGCGTACGATCCTCGAGCTGAACCTCGAGCGGGCCATCGAGAGCTCGGATGCACTTCGATCCGTGCCACTGCCGAATGCGATCCTCTTGCCCGTCGTGCGCGGCGTCGGCGAGGTCATCCTCGATACGACCCTCGAGACAGTGTCCACGACTCTCGATTCGGTGGAGGGCGATGAGGCCATCCGCCAGCTCGCGACATCGATCGTCGACGCCCTACTCGAAAGTCCGGCGCTCGAAGAAACGCTCGTGCTCACGGAGGAGATCACCATTCAGGTCATCGAGCACATGAAGGATGCAGTCAAGGTCAAGAAGTGGGCCCTTCCCGACGAGGAGAAGGAACGAAGACGCCTCCTTGTCGAGGGGGAGGGATAACGCGATGCGGCCGCAATCCGCAAGAAAGCCGCTCCATCCCTATCCCGAAGATTCGCACCGCGAATCCACCTCATTGTTTTGTGTTTTTTCACCGCCATTTTCCGCAACCCGGAGAATCGCTCAGGAAATAAACCAAAACAATGAGAGAGGCGCCGCCTCGGGATCCCTGTGACCCGAGGTGGCGTTGATGGTAGGAAGTGGGGTGGGAAATCAGGAAGGACTTTGGGGAAGGAGGCACCAGGGGCGCCTGTATTTGGCAGGTCTCTGGAGAACCTTCATCACCGAAATGGTGCTACTTGAGCTGCCGTCTCGGCTCTCGTTCTCGAACGAGCAGGGGATGAAAATCGGTTTCTCCATACGACCATACGGTTATGCAAGACAGATGCCCGATTTGTCGCCCGGAACCGACCCTGGTTTCTCCACGTTTGTCGTTGTAGGATGTCAAAGTGTCCACTTTGGACCTGACAGAACAGCGGGACCGCCGCAAATATGAGTGTGCACGAAGCCACTGGCTATCATGCTTCGCGACCACGGTCTCGACTCCACAAAAAGAGAATCAGCCTCCCGTCGGCGGATTCTCTGACCGGCTTGAAAGGGGAATACGATGAGCAATGGATTCGACGATGCCCGGGAGAGGCGGAACTGGCTCGAGCGCCTCGTTGACAAGATTCCCGGTTTCCGGAGTTACCAAAATCGCGAGCTTCGCCGTGAGGTGGACAAGATCCAGAGGGATTGGCTTGCTGACCAGGTCGATCGCGGACGACAAGGCGTACAGGAGAAGATTCGCGACTGGTCCCGCGGCGGGAACCTCGCCAATCTCGACCTTGCAGCCAGTTTGGAGAAACTTCTCGACCGCCTCGCCAACCGTATCCGGCATGCTGACTACGGCTCGGCCGGGTTCTTCGACGCCGTCAAGATCGGAGAAGACGAGCTCGAAGCTCTTTATCAATTCGACCTCGAGCTCTCACTCACCGTAGAGCGATTGGCCGACGGAATCGGCGAACTCTCGTTTGAAGCTTCCGAGCTCGAGCTGCGCAACATGCTCAAGGCGGTCCTCGACGCCGACAAGCTCTTCGACGAGCGCGCCACGTGCATCGAAGACGTGACCCGGACGGGAGGACGGTGATGGCGAAAACACTCGAAGTTCTTGAGCATTTCGACCCCACAGGGGAAGAGATCATCTACCGTTTCCCGCCCAGCGGCAGCGCAGAGATCAAGCTCGGTGCACAGCTCGTAGTGCAACAGAGCCAGGAAGCCGTTTTTTTCAGAGACGGCCGAGCATTGGACGTCTTTGGTCCCGGGCGCCATACCCTGGCGACGCAGAACATCCCTCTACTTACCGACGTGCTCTCCCTGCCTTTCGGCGGAACCTCGCCCTTCCGCGTATCCGTGGTCTACGTCAACAAGCGCACCTTTCTCGATCAGAAGTGGGGAACCCGCGAGCCAGTCGTATTCCGCGACTCCGAGCTCGGCGTCGTCAGGCTTCGTGCCTTTGGAAACTACGCCTACCGGATAGCCGACAGCCAGCTCTTCATCAACACGGTCGTCGGCAACCAGGGGCTTTTCGACACCGATCAACTCAAGGACTTCTATCGGGACATCGTCGTCTCGAGGCTCAACGATTTGCTCGGCGAAAGTTTGAAGACGATCTTTGACCTCGCGAAGCTGTACGACGAGATCGGCACAGCAGCCAAGGCTCGCCTGTCCGAAGACTTTTCCAAATACGGCGTCGATCTCACCGACTTCTACGTCAACTCGATCACC
This sequence comes from uncultured Thermoanaerobaculia bacterium, assembly GCA_964497785.1. GTDB lineage: Bacteria > Acidobacteriota > Thermoanaerobaculia > Thermoanaerobaculales > Sulfomarinibacteraceae > CAZCEX01. Next base: position 8,569 of record CAZCEX010000011.1, read on the forward strand.
CCACCGGACGAGGTTCAGGAGAAGCTCGACGAACGGGCTGCGATGGGCGCGATCGGCGACATGAACACCTACATGCAGTTCAAGGCAGCACAGGCCGTTCAGGATGCGGCTCAGGCAGGTGGCGGAGAAGGCGGCGGGGCCGCTAGCGCTGGCATGGGCCTCGGGCTCGGCGCCGGATTCGGCGCAATGATGCCGGGTATGATCTCCAACGCTATGCAACAGGCCGGCCAGGGCGGAGGCGCCGCTGGCGCTCCTGCAGCCGGAGGGACCGCGGCCGGAGCTGCTGCAGCCGGAGTTTCTTTCTGCGCGGATTGCGGAAAGCCGGTACCCCCTGACGGCAAGTTCTGTCCCAGCTGTGGAGCCAAACAAGCCGGGCCGGCGGGTTGCCCGGGCTGCAGTCATCCGGTCCCCCCTGGATCGAAGTTCTGCCCGAACTGCGGCACCAAGATCGAGGCCGTCTGAAGCGGTAGATGCACATCAGTTGCACGCAGTGCGGCGCCGACGTCGCCGTTCCCGCGGACCTCAGTCTGCTCGAGTGTCCCTTCTGCGACACGGCACTGATCGTCGAGGCCGGCGGAACCCTCTTTCGGGAGGTCATTCTCCCGACGGTCCAGCCGCAAGACGCTGTCCACCACCTTCGCCGCTTCATGGCCGGGTCAGAGGCCGTCGCCGGTCTCGATCGTAACGCCGTCATCGGTGAAGCAGACCTCGTTTATTTTCCTTTCTGGGCATTCAGGATCGTGAAGGGAGGAGCGGAACGGGTGATGCTCGAGCCGGCTGCCCCTTCGTCTTTGCAGGGACTTCAGGGAATGGCGCTGCCGGCGGGTGAGACCCGGTCATTTAAGCCAGAGCTCACCGGCGACGCCCCGGTCCTCGAGGTCGAGGTGCCGGTAACGACCGCTCGTGAATGGATGCAACAGCGTCTGGGCGATGTCACCGAGAAACGGGTCGTGCTCTACCACCTGCCGATGTACCACATTTCCTACAGCTACAAGGGGCGATCGTACCGAGCCGCTGTCGATGCAGTCTCCGGCCGGGTACTGCCGGCCGACTTCCCAACCAAGGCCGAAGCGCCATTCATCGCGGTGGCCGGCCTCGCCCTGGTGATCTTCGGGCTTGAAGGCCTCGTCATCTCGAATCTCCTGGTCAAAGTATTCGTCTATGCTTTTTCGGCCGTGCCGATGCTCGGTCTGGCCTGGTGGATCAGTCGCAAGGTGTAACGATGACCACTCCACCACCTCCTCCGCCCCCGTCGTCCCCTCCCCCGCCACCGCAGCCGGCCCGGTTGCTGAAGGGCCTGACCTGCGCGTCTTGCGCAGGCACAGTCGATGTCGAGGAGGGCCTGACGACCTTGACCTGCAGGTACTGCGGCACGCCGCAACTGATGGTCGGGAACCGGGGCGTGCGACGGGTGATGGTGCTCGATGAGATCACCCGTGAGGGCGCCGAGCAGGGCGTTCGCGATTGGTTTGCAAAAGGCATCCGAAAAGAACCGGCCCTCAAGAAGGAAGCACAGTTCAGCGAGAGTTTCCTGGCGTGGTTTCCTTTCGTCCGGGCCCGCTGCAACATCGTCGGCTGGGCCTTCGGCTTCAACGAGGAGCGGAGAAAGAGCGGAAAACGCACGATCACGGTCAAGGTACCGGTCGAGAACCAGGTGGAACGAACCATCGACCACACCCTGCCGGCCGCCGACATGGCGGAGTTCGGGGTCGGGAAAGTGAACCTCGCTGGTGATACCGTCCTGCCCCTGAGCGAGGACAAACTCCGCCGCAGGGGCATGCTTTTTCGACCCAACAGAGCAGCTCCCGAGATCGCCGATGAGATCATCGACAAGGCGGTCACCCAGGCGGAGGCCTCTGCACGGCCCGACCATAGCTCGTTGACCTGGCTCTCCGCCCTGCGACGCAATACGACCCTTGTCTACTACCCACTCTGGATCTTCAGGTATTCATTCCGAGGCCGCACCTACCAGGTTCTCGTCGATGCCGAGGACGGGACCCTGGCCTACGGCAAGGCGCCCGGCAACCACCTCTGGAGAGCATTCGCCGTCGTCAGCGCCTGTGCGGGCGCATCCTTTGTCGGCACCAGCATCCTGCAACACGCCGGGGGTTTCCTCCGGTCGGACGGCGGGCTCGTCGGCCTCGGTGTGATCGGCCTGATGCTCGCCGGGATCGTACATTGGGGCTACAAGCAGTTCCGCCGGGGGGGGGTGATCGAAGAGGGCACCGGGCGGATCACCGAACCCGAAAAATCACCACTCAAGTCCTTGAACGACCTGTCCGGCAAGCTCTCGATGGACTGACGACTGCCGAACGCAAAGGAGAGCACGGTGGATTTTCGACTCGTCAACCTGGATTGCCCGGCATGCGGTTCGGCGATGACCGGTTCGTCCCACGACATCCTCTTTCTGTGCCAACACTGCGGTAGCGGCGCCGTTTTGCAGACGGACGGGCTCGATACTGTCGAGAGCACCGCCCTCCTGCCAGCCCCGGGCCACCGCGCCGAGGTGTGGCGTCCGGCGTGGACTCTCGAAGCCAAAGTGGATATCGACCAACGGCGGCTCTTCGGGGGACAACGAACCGAGGACTGGTCCGGACGGCGAACCTTCGTCATCCCCGCTTTCACGTTGGCCTTGACCGACCTCACGCTGCTTGCTCGCGCCCTCACCGGTGTTGCTCACACAACGAGGGAGGTGCCGAAGGAGCCGTGTCATGGAGGAACGCTCGACCTCGAGGACGCCCAGACCCTCGTCCGATACCTCATCGTCGGTGAAGAGGCGCAGAAACCGGACAAGCTGTCGACAATCAATGTGGCTGTGACCCCTCTCGCCCACCGGATTACGGCCCTGCCTTTCGAGAGGGACAACGACTTTTTGGTTTGTGCCATTACCGGAGTCAAGGTGAGGAGTCTTTAGAATCCTGCATCAGGCGGGATCAGGCGCTCGGCTCACGTCCGGGTAGAATACAAGGCATGAAAGTCGTACTGGAAGTTGTGGCGGGCCCCGAGAACGGGCGCGTATTCAAGTTCCTCGAAGCCGACTCATTCGTAGCGGGCCGGTCGCCAAAGGCTCATTTTGTCCTCGATCCCAAAGCAGACCGAAAGATCTCCCGGACCCACTTTATGATTGACGTTCGGCCCCCTCGGTGTCTGATTCGGGATCTCGAGAGCAAGAACGGCACCTTCGTCAACAACCGACGGATCGCGCACCACGAGCTTGACGACGGGGACGAGGTCCGGATTGGGCAGACCGTCATCTCGGTCGGGATTTCCGAAACGAACGTCATGGCGCCAACCGTACCAGTCGAGCAGATTGCACCGAAAGAAATCGACCAGCGGCCGGTGGGCCCCGCACGAGCCATGAGCTTTCAATGTGCCGGATGCGACCGGGACCTTACGAGCAAGGCGACGAGCGACGGCTGGGCGGAGCACCTGCCTCAAGCGCGCTACATGTGTCCCACATGCACCATCCGCGAACGATCCGCCAACGTCGATCGGAAACGTGTCGGCAACTACCGGGTCCTTCGAGAGCTTGGCCGAGGTGGGATGGGGGTCGTATTCAAGGCGGTCCACGAATCGACGCGACGGATTTGCGCAGTCAAACAGATCCTCCCCGATGCGGCTCGAGACGAGAAGGCCCGCCGGATGTTCGACCGCGAGGTCGGCGTACAGAGCATGGTCGTACACCCGAATCTCGCGAGAGTTCTCGAACGCGGCCGCGATGGCGACAGCTGTTTCTTCGTCACCGAGTTTCTCGAGGGCGGTGATACAAATCGGCTCGTAACAAAAGAGTTCGCCGGCCCCGTCGACCCGCCTCTGGCGTGCCGGATCGCTTTTCAGATTCTCACCGGCGTCGATGCACTCCACCAGCACGGTTTCGTACACCGCGACCTCAAGCCCCCGAACTTCCTGCTCAGCAGGCATCACACAGACCCGACCGCGATCACCAAGATCACCGACTATGGGCTCGCCAAGAGCTACGAGGAAGCCGGAAACTCGATGTTCGACTACACCCGAGCCGGAGATATGGCGGGATCGATGATGTTCATGCCGCCCGAGCAGATCACCGATTATCGCTTCGTCAGACCCCCGACCGACGTCTACGCGGTCGGCGTCAGCCTCTACTTCATGCTCACCGCGAGTTATACGGTCGATTTTCCGAACCCGGGTCAACCGTTGGCATTTGCCGGGGGCGGCGCCAAAGGGCGCAACCCGATCCAGGTCATTCTCGAGGATCCTCCGATACCGATCGGAATTCGCCTTCCAGATCTCCCAAAACAGATCGCCCGAGTCGTGGACACCGCGGTGCAAAAGGACCTCGGAAGACGATTTCCGACCGCCGCCGTCTTCGCCGAGGAGCTCGATCGTGCCATGCGTGAGGAGGGCCTGTCGTGACGCCGGTCTCCAGTGGCAATCTGGGCCCCAGGATCGAGGCAGCCCTTGCGGCACAGGACTGGGAGTCCGGGCTTCAACTGCTCGAGCAATGGAATATCCAGCGTCCCGACAACAGCCGCGGTTGGTACTGGAAAGCAGTCTGTCTCTACCGCCTGAAAAGGCTTTCCGAAGCGAAAGAATCAGTCACCAGGGCCCTCGCGCTGGCACCAGACGACTCCCGGGCCCTGGCCCTCGCGAATCGACTCGCCGAATCTCCCGAAGATTCCGCCTCGCCAGTGGATCTGAACGCCGACCCATCAGCCGTCTCGGGCGAGGGTTCAGCTCCGCCCATCACCCTCACCGACAACGGTGACGGCACGCCGTCCGGCGACCCAGAGGTACCCCCGACCATCGAGGCTTCCGCCGTCCCGTCGGTCGATCCATCGCGCCTCGGACCCGACATCTTCCTCAACCTCACCGAGAAGCAGCAGGTACCCTGGAAAAAGGACGCCGTCGTCGAGGGCCGCTACGAGATCAGAGATGTGGTCCAGGGCGGGATGGGGGTTGTTTATTTCGTCTTCGATACCGAAATGGCACTCGAGTTGGCAGTCAAAACACCCCTGCCGAAAGCTCTTGCCACACAGAGTGGGAGGGCGCGCTTCCTCAGAGAGGCGGAAGCCTGGATCGGGCTTGGACTCCACCCGAACATCTGCGCGGCCTATTACGTGGGTATTGTCGGCGGCGTCCCTCGCCTCTTCATCGAGTTCATCGACGGCGGCAGCCTCGACCATTGGATCAAGAACAACATCGGCGCTTCTACGCTGCAGCTCCTCGACCTCGCGATTCAAATCGCCTCAGGTATGCAACATGCCCATACCTTCCACTGGGTTGACGAAGATGGCGAACAACACCAGGGCGTCGTCCACCGAGATCTCAAACCGGCAAACGTGCTCATCGGCAGCGACGGTATCGCCAGGGTCACTGATTTTGGGCTCGTAGGCCGAGGGAGCGACTCCGAAGTGGCGCTGACAGATCAGGAAGCGCCAGAGCCCATTACTCAGACCGGCGGTATCTGGGGCACTGTGACCCTCGGCGGCTCGGCGATCGGAACGCCGCCCTACATGCCGCCTGAGCAGTGGGACCGCGCCCACCTCGCTGCCGGGCCTGCTGACATCTACGCTTTTGGTTGCATCCTCTACGAGATGTTCTGCGGTCGCAGGATGTTTGTCCTCGACGAAAAGCAACGGCGCGCTCGTCCCGAGGCCCAGCTCCTCTTTTGGAGAGATCTGCACCGCAACGCGTCACCTCCACCACCGCACGAATTCAGCCCCGAGCTGGATGACCAGCTCGCATCACTCATGGTGCGCTGCGTTGCCAAGGATCCCGACGATCGCCCACCGGGGTTTGACGTCCTCCGAGAACACCTCAAGGGCATCTACGCACGGATGGCGGGAAGTGCCTACCCACGACCGGAGCCGCACGCGTCGCGTCTCACCGCGGACGCGCTCAACAACCGGGCCGTTTCTTTCGTCACCCTGGGGCAAGAACAACGCGCCGAACGAGCCTGGCGGGAAGCCCTCTCCGTCGATCCCCACCACACAGAGGCGAACTACAACCTCGCCCTCTTCAGATGGAGGGCCCGGGGGGCGTCGGATCCCGACACCTCTGTGAGCATGGAAGAGGTCCGCCGAGCTCAGGCTTCGCTGTGGAGAGATGAGCACCTGTCCGGTCGAATCGCTCTCATTCTCGGGCGGTGGGAGGACTCTCTCGACAACCTCAGGAAAGCCGTTCACGCATGCAACGGCAGCCCCGAGGTCGCCCGCGATTGTGGCCTGGCGCTGTGTGCCATGGCTCACGAGACCGCGGACCAGGGCTTGTGGAAAGAGGCCTCCGACCTCTTGTCCCGCTGCGGCGGGCCACTTCGAATGGACCCGACGCTACTCGCCGCTTACGCCCTGGCACAACAGCGCCTTGGCAACCCCGAGGTCGCGATCAGACTCTACTCTTCGGCGTGCCATCGTGCCGACAACCTGCCCGATGACTTCGAAGCCGGTGTAAGACGCCTCTTGCCCGGACAACACCTGCAAAAAGTACTACCAGGCCTTACAGGACGGCTCTACGGAATCGCCGCCGACACCACCATGAGCACCGCAGCCACATTGATGCAAGATGGCAAGATACACATCTGGGACTGCGTCGACGGGAGTCCGACCAAGACCTTACGCCCGCAGGGACCCCGTCCTCGGTGTATCGCGATGAATCCCTCTGGTCGGCGCCTCTTGACGGCGACGGAGGGTGACCCGGTGAACGTCTGGGACCTAAAAACCGAGTTCCCCGTCAACCGCTTGCAACCGCACGCAGGATTTCTGAACGGGCTCACAGTCACGGACGACGGCCGCCGCGCGGCGGCTGTCGGAACCGTGGGATCAGTGATCATTTGGGATCTCGCAAGCCGAACGATTCTCGCCAATCACACAGTCCACAGCGGCTTTCTCACCTGCCTGGCTGTCGCCCAGGACAACTCCACCTGTATCATCGGTGGAAGCAACGGCTTCGTCCTGCTCTTCAACCTCGACGAAGGCCAGACGCTGGCTCGTCTTCGCGGCCACGAGAACGTCGTCACCGCTGTTGCCGTGGACAGCCAATCTCAGCTCGCCGCCTCCGGAGATTCGGCCGGCACTATTGACGTGTGGGATACGCAAGAGGGCCTGCATCGACATCGTCTGCAGGGCCACACCGGAACGATCCGTTTTCTCAGTCTGCGGTGTGGCGGCGCCTTCTGTCTTTCGGCAAGCGCCGACGGAACCGCCCGCGTCTGGGATCTGGTAGCCGGTCGTCCCGTATTGTCCGTTCAGCTCGGCTCGGAGGTATTCGCCGGTGTCGGATCTCGGGACTGGCGCTCCATCCTCTTGAACATGGGCGTTTCCCACCTCCTGAACTGGCGTCTTGACGAGTCTCCGGCCTACCGGCCGGCCTGGGCCGTCGCCACCCCCGTGACTGTCGGCGAGGCGGAGGAAAGATCGGCCGAGTTCGCGGACAAAATCGAGGCGGCAAGAATCCTCGCCACGAAGCATCTCTACGACAAAGCGTTCGATCTCGTCGATCAGGCTCGCAGCATCTCCGGGTACGAGAGGATGACCGAAGCACTGGATCTCTCCGGAGATATCGCCGCGATCTTTCCGCGAGAGGATCTGCGTGCCGGCTGGGAAGAGAGCACGATCGAAGGCCACGTCGACAGGGTCACCGACATCGCAATCGACGAAAGGGGAGCACACCTCGCGACGGTGGCTGCGGATCGGCGGTTGGTTTTTTGGGATCTCGAGACTGACGCCCTGAAGCGAGAGTGGGACACGGGGGTGCGCCCCGAAACGAGCGTGGCGTTCGTGCCGGGCACACGGTCCGTCGTCACCGGAGGCCTCGACAACAACCTCCATCTTTCGAGAATCGACACTGGGGAGTGCACGCTCGTATTCTCGGGTCACGAGGCCCAGGTCAACCAGGTTGCAGCCGATCACCGCGGACAGTATTTCTTGAGCGCTTCGGCGGATGGCACTGCCCGGCTGTGGGACGTCGAAACCGGCATCTGTCTCAGAATTCTGAGCGGCCACATCGGCGAGGTGTTCTGTTGCACCTTCAGCCCGGACGGCAAATTTGCCGCAACTGGCGGATCCGATGGCGTCATCATCTGGAACCTGGAGACCGGGACCGAGTTGACCCTGTTGGGCAGTCACTCGGGCGCGGTCGAAGCACTGGCGTGGTCGGGCGATGAACGTTTTCTTCTTTCCGCCGGGCGCGATACGTCCCTCCGCCTTTGGGATCTCGAGAAGAGTGCTTGTTTGCTGAACCTCGATTGCGACGCCGCACTCCTGACGGTCGCGCTATCACCTGACGACCGTTATGCCGCCACCGGCGACAAGGACGGAAAAGTTCGTTTGTGGGACCTCAAGACGAGCAACCACCTGCGAACCTTCGCCGGACACCAGGGCGACGTCCTGGCGGCCAAATTTTCCCCGGACGGTCGCAGGCTGTTCACCGCCGGCGCCGACGGTCTCGTCAAGGTGTGGTACCTCGACTGGAAACCGACGATCCTGCCGCCGGCAGACTGGGACAACCGTCTCGTGCCTTACCTGGAGGTCTTCCTCGCCGGGCGCGGCGGCGAAAGCAGCGGCCGCCCACGGTGGTCGAGGGCTGATTTCGGCCGCCTCGTAGGCCAGCTCGCCCACCGCGGGTTCGGTTGGGTGAGAGAAGAAGGGATCCGAGAGCGTCTCAAGGCAATGACCCTTCGGTGGAGCGGGCACACCAGTGTCGGCACTGCACTGTTGGAACAGGGGAAGGGCAAGAGACCGGGGACCCCGAAGAGGCGACGCTCTCTCAATATCCGTCGGAGGGCGATTGTATTCGCCGCAGCTGCCCTGGTCCTTTTTGTTGTGTTTGCTGCCAACCGCATCTCCCACAGTATCGTGCACTTCGACAAACGAAGCATCATCGAGAGCCGCCGTACGGTGATGGAGTCCGTAGTGCCCCCGATTTCCGAGTTCACACGGGCGATCGTATGCCAACCGATCAGATTCAACGAATATCTCGAGACCTTTACAGAGTCCAAGGGGGAGATCTGGGAAATCGAGGGCGCCAGACATTGTCTCGAGGTCCTTGGTGACCCGGATGCCGTCGGTCCTGCCCTGGACATGTTGAGACCACGAACACGTCCCTTTGGTCCAGGCGGCGCATCCGTCGAATTCAGGGTTGCAGGCGGCTACACCGAGGTGCTCTCACTTCTGACCCGTATGGGTGATTCAAACTGTAACGAGCTCGCCCAGGCCCTACTGGACTCTGACCCGGTCGTTCGCACTGTAGCCGGCAGAGCCCTTTCGTATCGGGGCTCCGAGATGAGCATTCAAACCCTCCTCGATCTCGCAGACGACCGCGAACCGCTGGTCCGCATCGCCGTTTCTTCCACCCTTCAGGAGATCGTCAGCAGCGGCAGGATCAAGCGTCAGGAAGCCCTGCGTCTTTTCGAGAAACTCGCCGAGGACAACTGGCCGGAGGTCCGTCGACGCGTCGCCACCAACCTCCGCATTCTCGGCGGCACCGGCGCCAGGAAGCTGGCCCGCCAATTGGCACAAGACCGCGACAAGGGGGTCCGTCAAATGGCTAAGGAGACGTTGATTAGGCTGGATTGACGCCCGCCGGCCCGGATACCAGATGCCGAGCCTGAAGCCGCTCAGTCAACATCGTATTCCGCTGTCGCACCGTAGCGGTTCTCACGGCACGCGCCAGAGCACGTCGGCTACCGACCAGGACGACCAAGCGCTTGCCGCGCGTCACGGCCGTATAGAGCAGATTCCGTTGCAGCATGACGTGGTGCTGCTCATGGAGCACAACCACTACGGCCGGATACTCAGAGCCCTGACTCTTGTGGATCGTGCACGCATAAGCGGTGGTGACATCTTCGAGATCATCGCTTTCCAAAACGACCTCGCGGCCCGAGAACTCCACCGTCAGAGTCCTCTCTTCAGAATCGAGGTCGAGAACCCGACCCACGTCGCCGTTGAAGACGTCGATCTCGTAGTTGTTTCGCAGCTGCATGACTTTGTCGCCCTGGCGAAAGACCTTCGTACCCAATCGGATCTCCGGTCCCCCGGCAGGAACGAGACGCTCTTGGAGGCTCCGGTTGAGGCTCGTAACGCCGAGGTCGCCCCGATGCATGGGAGCCAGGACCTGGATATCCCGAATCGGATCGAGGCCGAACTGATTCGGTATGCGCTCGGCCGCCATTTCGACAGCGGTGGTCGCTGCTTCTTCCGGATCCGGCCGAATCGCGAAGTAGAAGTCGGACCGCTCCCCAGCCGGTGGGTAGACCGGGTTCTCGCCGCGGTTGATCCGATGGGCATTGTGGGCGATCAAGCTGCCCTCGCCCTGACGGAAAATCCTCTGCAATCTGCACACGGGAACCGCCCCGGACTTGATGAGGTCGTTGAGGACATCGCCCGGGCCGACCGACGGCAACTGGTCGACATCACCGACCAGCATCAAACGACATCCGGACGGGATCGCATCCACTAACCGGGAAGCAAGCTCGGCGTCGAGCATTGACACCTCGTCTACAACGACGAGATCGGCTGACAACGGCCGCTCCCGGCACCTGCCCCAATTGCGTTCAACGGGATTGAACTCGAGCAACCGGTGCAGGGTCAAGGCAGCTTGACCCGCCGCCTCCTCAAGGCGCTTCGCCGCTCGCCCCGTTGGCGCAGCAAGCAAGACGGTGTCGCCTCGCCGATTCAGGATCTCGACCAACCCGAGAACCAGGGTCGTCTTGCCGGTACCTGGGCCACCCGTCACGACGGTCACCGGTTTCTCGAGCGCTGTCATCAACGCGCCACGTTGCTCGGACGCCAGGTCGATGCCTACTCCACCCTCGAACCGAGCAACCTCCTGGGCAGCTTTCGCCCGTTCGAACTTCGTCACTTCAGCCGTAACGAGCCGCGCGATCCCCTGTGCCACGATGTGTTCGGCTCTGTCGAGACGGGTCAAGAATACCGCCGAGGCACCCCTGGCACGGGGGTGAACCACGACCTGGCGACTGCGACGGAGGCCCTCGATGATAGGCCGAAGCTCCAGAGATTCTTCCTCGAGCAGAGCCCGAGCGCGATCAACGAGGTCGTCATCCGGGAGAAAGAGGTGTCCTTCCAGGCTGGCTTGACTCAATGCATAGACCAGGCCGGCGGCGAGCCGTTCCGGAGCATTCTTCGCCATTCCGAGCTGCTGCGCGATCCGGTCCGCGGTGAGGAATCCGACGCCATAAACCTCCTCGGCCAACCTGTAGGGGTTGTCGCGCACAACCGACAGCGCCGTGTCTCCGTATCGCCGGTGCAGCCGAATCGCGATCGTCGGCGACACACCGTGGCTGGCCAGGAAGATCACGATCCGTTGGATACCACGGTGTTTCGCCCAGGATTTGGAGATTTTGTCGGCGGTCTTGGGCCCGATGCCGTGAATCTCGGCGAGTCGCACCGAATCGTGCTCGATGACGTCGAGCGTATCGATCCCGAATCGTTCGACCAGACGCTGCGCGTTCCTGGGACCGATACCCTTGATGCGACCCGAGGCCAGAAAGAGCCGAATTCCGTCAACCGTGGAGGGCAAGATCTCGAGGAAGTCCGCCACCTCCAACTGCTGGCCGAACTTGGAATGGGTGACCCACTTGCCCGACAGGCGCAGACGGTCGCCCTCACGAACCCCCAACAGTGGCCCAGTCGCCGTAACCAGGTCTCCCTCAATCGAAATCAGCCGGACCACCGACCAACCGTTTTCCTCATTGCTGTAGGTCACTCGGTCGACGACTGCTTCGACCGACACGCTTGCTGCGGAGTCCCTGGCGTTCTCCATCCCTGTGATTCTATGTCAGCTGACCGCCAAATGAGCCGATCGCGACACCTGGAGATTTCTTCGCGCCGATGCTCCACGAATACGACACCATAGACCGATCACGTCAACAGGAGCATCAGCGACGAAGAAATCTTTACGAACCCTTGACCGGAAACC